>JAQCIX010000063.1 GCA_027593365.1 Verrucomicrobiota bacterium | reverse complement strand
GGTGGGGGGTGCGGATCCGATCATTGCCCATGCAGGAGAGATCTCCTTTACCCTGATCATCGGTAAGAATGAAGAGAATATTGGGGCGACTGTCTGCGAGCTTATCACCATACAGGCAGGCACTCATGAAAAAATAAAAGAGGGCTACGCTAAATCTTGGTTTCATTGCATTTATTTGACCTAAAGCCAGCTGATCAGGCAAAACAAAGTTTTGAGAGTGATGAAGATTATTTAGAGAGCTCTGTCCAGAAATGCGAGGTTGCCCAAACCTTGATTTTATAGTTTGCACTTTAAAAGATCTGCATGAGAAGTTTAGAAGTATGAGCGAGAAATTAAGAAAAAGAGTGATTGCAGGTATCGCTTTGATCAACCTGTCTATTTTCTTGTTATCTGCTTTTTTGCTAACCCGCCCTGGATCTTTTTTTTGGGAAGGGCCGATTACTGAACTAGAAAAGAGCTTTCTTCGCCTGATGGCCCGCGAGGGTTGGGATAATTGCCTTTTTGTCCTTCTTTGTACCAGCCTGTGCTCTTGGGGGATTTACCTCCTAAGTGTACGACCTGATGAAATTAAAGAGGATTGATTGGGGTTTGTCCTTAGGCGGCGTGGCGCAAGGCTTCGACCGGATCCATTCGGGATGCTTTCCTAGCTGGGTAGAGACCAAAGATAATTCCAGTGGTCACCGCGATCCCAAAGACTAAGGGGAGGGACCATGGCACAACCACAGGGTTCATATTTTGCATGGCAGTGGGCAGAGACTCGTAAAGAGTGGGGGCAATATCTTCGATCATCGCCAACAGGCTGTTATAGGCCGGGGCACAAAGTAATCCTGCAAAAATTCCGGCCAACCCACCCGCACCCGTAAGCACAGTGGTTTCAACAAGGAATTGAAAAACGATATCCCTTTTGTTCGCTCCGATCGCCCGGCGAATTCCTATTTCCCTGGTTCGTTCCGTGACTGTGGCCAGCATGATGTTCATGATCCCCACGCCTCCCACAAAAAGGGAGATCCCGGCAACCAGACCCATCAGAGCAACAAAGGTCATTTTTGCCCGTTCCGCCTGTTGCATGAGCTCGAAGGGGACGGTGACCTGAAAATCCTCAATCCCATGATCACGAATCAGCATATCCCGAATCATTTGGGCGACGGAAAAGAGCTTGGTTTGATCACCTATGGTTAAGGTGAGCTTGGAGATCAAGTGACTGCCGTCATACCCCTTGTAATAGAAATCGAATATTTTATCCCAGTGCGTTTCGAGGGGTAGATAAATGTTATCATTGAACAATTCCTTAAAGCCAAGTTTGCCATCATCTTTGAGGGCGCTCCTTGGGGCGACTTCTCCAATCACAGTAAATAAATTTCCTTCAATATTTACTGTCCGTCCAAGGGAGTCACCAAAGGGAAAAAGCTTTTTAGCAAGACCAGATGCGAGCACACAGACTTCGGCTTTGTCCCGATTGTCCTCTTCGGAGATGAACCTTCCCCTGCTTACCTGAAGGTTGTGCAAATCCCTGTAGTTGGGCAAACAACCAAGGAACTCTACTTTTTTCTTATCGTGTTCAGTGGAAGCATATCTCCTTGAGAGCTCCCGGGTTGGATAAGCTGCAGAGATGGAGGGCACGGTATCTATGATTTTGCGATAATCATTTTCAGTCAGCCCCCAAGATATAAAGAAATCTCCCTTTTGAGACCTGTCCTGTTGGGAAGGTTTTTGACTGGAAAGAATGAGGTTATTGGCACCAAGTTCCATAATCTCAAGTTCCGCTTGTTCAGCAATGCCTTCGCCTATAGCAAGTAACCAGATCACACTGACCACTCCAATAAAAACTCCTAACCCGGTGAGAATGGAACGGAGCGGGTGGGTGACCATACTTTGCAGGGCACTTTTGGTAAGATTAGCGAGCGAGTTGCTCCACTGAGCAGAGGTGGTTTTTTGAGAGGATTTTTCTTCTGGTGGTAGGTTAGCAACAACTGGCTCTTTGGATCGCTCATCGGAAGTAATTTCCCCATCATTCATTCGGATAATTCGGCGGGCACGGGCCGCTACCTCCTCCTCGTGAGTTACCAATACGATGGTTTTACCCTGCTGATTTAAATCATCGAGCAGATCGAGGATTTCCTCAGTGGTTTTAGAGTCGAGGTTTCCTGTCGGTTCATCGGCGAGAATGAAAGCAGGGTCGTTAGCAAGGGAGCGGGCAATACCAACCCTTTGCTGTTGCCCTCCGGAAAGTTGCAGGGGCTTGTGGTTTAATCGGTCACCCAGTCCCACTAGCTCTGCCATTTGTTGTGCCTTGTTGGCATCAAGCTTGGATGTGCTGTCGTAGCTTGCGGGCAGGGAGATATTTTCTAACACATCCAGGTATGGGATCAGGTTGTAGGATTGGAAAATGAAGCCAATCTGCTGGGCTCGCAGTTTGGATAGCTCATCATCATCGAAATTCCCAACCGAATGCCCGGCCAGTTCATAACTCCCTCCGGTTGGTTGATCGAGACATCCGAGCAGATTCAGCAGGGTACTCTTTCCTGAACCGGATGGACCCATGATTGCGAGGTAGTCTCCCTGTGGTACCTCGATGGAAATTTTATTAAGAGCAACCACCTGCTCATCACCCATTTGGTAAACCTTGGTCAGGTCAGTGGTGGAGAAGGCAGAATTCATAGGAGTAAGAGCGGCCAATATCGGTTCGCTCGGGGCAGCTTAGTAGAGGGCTAGCTCTTTGTCTTCGCTAGGTTCATAATTTTCCCGGAAGGGGTCGGGGTTGATCACGACGGACTCGCCTTCCTGAAGGCCTGATCTTACCACCGCGTGGGACATATTGTTCGGGCCCAATTCAATTTCACGAAGTTCAAGCTCTTCTTCCTCTCCTGCTACCAAGCAATAAGCCTGTCCCTTTTTCCGGAAAACTGCGGGTAGCGGAATCTGCAGGGCATCTTCGATAAGTTCAGACAAAATGGTTACTTTCGCAGTCATTCCAGTACGTAAACCTTTTGGGGCATCGTTGATAATAATTTTGGTCCCATATTCCTTGATGTGTGCACGATAACGGTCAAATGCCGGCCAGGGGTAATCGCTGACGGACTGCACAGAACCCTCAAGTTCCACATCCCTGATCGCATCAATGGTAATTCTACACTTCATACCAGTTTTTACCTGCTCGACTCGACTCTCATTGATTTTTGCTTGTACCAGCAATCGGGAAGAGTCGGGAAGCCGGATAATGGTCTGGTTCTCTCTTACTTCTTCACCCTCTGCAATAACGACCCCTTTATTGTTCTCATTGGCATAGGTAACTTCCCCATCTGCTGGAGATAAAATGGTGCAATTCACGATTTGATCCTCAATCTCACGCTCCTGGGTGAGTTCAAGCTCATAGGAGTTTCTGGCCGATTCGAGTCGGGCTTCGGTGGTGAGAATGGAGGCATTGAGATCATTCACCTTTGCTTTCTGGGTGTGGGTACGCAAGACCTCCAGCCTGGTTTGAGCGAGGTCCAGTTCCTTGGCTGCTTTTTCCACTGCGAATTGATCGGCTTCCAGTTGAGCTTCGGAAACATATCCCTTGGCAGCCAGCTTTTGGCTATATGCTAAATATTCCTCTGCCCGCCGGAAGTTTTCCTTAGCCACAAATTCTGCACTTTCCAACTGCTCCTCATTTTGGCGGAAGGTGCCTGATAAATATTCCTGGAGGGCGAGCTTGGTCGCTTCCACATCCGCTTGTGCCTTAACCAGGTTGGCATTGGCCTGATGGACGGAAATACGCTGGCGGAGTAATTCTTTTTGCAAACCGGCATCGTCCAGTCGCACGAGAAAGTCTCCTTTTTTTACGAGGGTCCCCTCCGGTATAATTTCCAGGATGCTTACACCTCCGGAACCCCGGCTTTTAACCTTACTCTTGATTTCGACATTTTCCGCACTTTCCACTTCCCCTGGTTCTACGATCTCCAGCCTAAATTCAGCCACTTTGGCTTCCTCATAGATTGGTTCTATTTGTTGGGAGTTTCCTTCCTCGCCATCATCGAACCACAAAAGAGCTGATAGAGCACCAGCACCGGCCAAGCCCATCAGAGCCTTGGTTGATATAAAGCCATGTGTTCTAGTGGAATGCATAGGTTTCATTCAATGAAGAAGAGAGAGGAGAGCAAGTGAGGAGTCATCCTACCAAGAAGTCTTTTATTTGAGGTTGTTTGTGGACTGCAGGCCGTTCCATAATCCATTTTCCAGCAAATTCATTTCCCCGAGGTCAAAAGCGTAGCGCATGCGCAGGGCTTCCGAACCGATCCATACCTCGACAAAACGATTGCTCGCATCAAGCAAGTCATTGAGTGCGTTGACCAAGTCTCGTGCGGTGGTGGCACCAAACTGAGAGGTTCTTCCAGGTTGGGGTGGTTCATCGAGGCGCATCCGGGCGAGGTCGACCTGGGCAATAGCTCCGCGCACGGCAGCCCGGTTTAATTCAAAGTTTAGTTGCAAAAGACCGGCCAGCCTCTGGTGCTCCCGAAAGGCACGCAACAGGCTGTCTTCAAAGGCGATATAATCCCTTCTGGCTTGTTGGTAGCGGAGGAGAGCGGCTTTGTACCGGTTTCTCTCCCTGACCTTGGAGAGGGGGGTGTCGAGTTCCAGGCCGACCCGCCACTCACTTTCATCCGATTCAAAGTCACCTGCAGAAAGGGCGTCCGAACCGAGGTCTCCGGAAAGGACGAGATCGAGATCGGTACGCAAATCATCTTTGGCCAGGTCTGCTTTTCTCCAGATGTCAACCAGGTGGGCACGGTTGTTTTTCGAATCCATCCGGTTTGCGGAAGCAACCTGAGAATCTTCGTAGGGGGAAATCATGGCTTCCTGCATCACAATTGATTCCAAACGGGCCGACGCCTGGGTGAGGGATAACTCGAGCAAGGTGCCTGAATAGGCATTGAGCAGGGCGGAGAGCTCCGTTCTTGCGACTGTCAGCGAACGGTTGTTATTTCTGCCGGGCCATTCCCGGATCTGATTGGACAGGCTATCGAGTGAGGAACGGATTCCTTCAAGGGATGCGTTTAATTCAACCACCAATCGATCCAGGTCTCCATCGGAGAATGTATTGGTATTCATGCCCAGTTCCAGAAGGTCGCTTCGCTTTCTGAGATTTTCAAACCCTTGCTTGCGGGCAGGCAGGGCAGATGCAAAGACTTCGTAGTCGGCGGTTAATTCGAGAAAGAATTTTTCTGACTGGGGAAGAAGCTTGAGGGCTTGGTTGCACTGTTCTTCGATGGAAGTGAGATCGGGGGAGACGGCAGCGTCGCGCACCAATGATAAAATGGAATTGGCCTCCTCCTGGAGGGAAACCAAATCTGGGTTGGTTAACTTGAAGGCATCAATGTAGTCATCCACCACCTGGACCGAAAGATCGGGGGGGAGACCTAAAAAAATCTTATATCCATCGAGCCGGTTTTCGTAGGATGACTTGGCGGCGAGTAGCCGGCTCTGTCCATTCAAGAGGGCCTGCCTCGCCTGATCCACCTGCAGTCGGTTGCCGATTCTTCCTGCCTCAAAAGCAGCTTCCAACTGGGCGAGGCTCTCATTTAATTGAACCACATTGGCTTCCTGGTTACGGATGGTTTGAATTTCCTGAACCAGTCCAAGGTATCCGGAGACCGCGGTGGAAGGAGGAGATATGGACGAGATACTCCCACCACTCCCTACCGGACCGGCTGGGTTACTCCCAAGCACAACTTTGAGGAAAAATCCCTGTCTGAATTGCTCCAGCCTGCGGGCATCCATTAGAAGGGTACGTTCACTCTGGGTCAGGCTTTCCAGGTAAATTCTTCGGCTGGCCCCACGCAGAAGAGGTTGGGTGATGGTCAGGTTGGCGAGGGAGCCCCCCATGCCCACCTTTCCGTTGCTTAAGTCGACACTCAGGCGGTTTGCCAGAGACGCCACCCAGGTCGCTCCGTGACCGGCCATGCCTTCGATTCCCGCAGTGGTTCGGTTGATCAGGTCTGCCCGGTCTTCTCCCACTGGTTGAGTAACCTTGGCATTGGCTTTGGCAAAAGGAATAGGGCCGAGCCTGAACCGTTCGAGGGTGACCCCGAGGGCGGAGAGATAGAGGGACTCTTTTTGTTGTTGGTATTCTCGGGAATGGAGAAGGGCCAGCTCCATCGATCTTTTCAGGTCAAGCTGGACAGTAAGGTTATTTTCGAGGCTTAGCGATTCTTTCCATTGGGTCGAATTTAACATTTCCGATGCGTTCCCATCCTCATAGGCCCCATCTTTCTGAATACGCTCTGTGATTTCCCGGGCATCCTTATCGTCTCGAGGCGGAGGGGGCAATTCATTCAGTTCGGTATCATGCAGGCGGGAGGAAGGGGCGGGTTTCCATTCAAAACCGGGCACATCCTGCAAAAGATTCCGCACTTCCACATCCGCAGTTTTCGGATCGATCTTCCGGGAGCAGCCAAGCAAGGAAAAGACTAGGCAAAGAGCAATTAAACTGGAGAAGTGGGGCTTCAACGAAAAGGGTCTGAATGATTTAAATAGGAAAAAGGAAGAGTCTGATCAATCTTGCTTTAGAAAACAGATCAAATCAAAGAAAAGTCGTTGATTCGAAGAACTTTATTCAGGGAAGATCTCGTGGATAACCCGGCACCTAGGTAAGGAGCTTTGGAGCGTTCTTGCTCCTTGAGCCGATATATTTGTGGCATAGATATGTACTTCCTTCAGTTCGGTTAACTTGGCCAAGTGGCTGACGGCTTCATCGCTAATAGGGAGGTCGTGGAGCCAAAGTTTCTGCAGTCGGGATAGGTGAGCAATTTCAGCAATCGTGCGGTCGGTCACATTGGTTTCTCCAAGATAGAGTCCTTGGAGGTTACTTAATTTGGAGAGATGCCGGGCACCCTTATCCGTAACTGGGTTTCCCCGTAGCCCCAGATAAGTAAGTTGGCTCATCTTAGTGAGATTTTCCAGTCCTCGATCGGTAACGCCAGCTTTTCCAATAGGCAGTAGAGCAATGCTTTTGGACTTGGAGAGCAGGTTCACTCCTTGTTCGCCCAAAGGAGTGCGGTAGAGGTTGAGCCATTCGAGCTTGGGTAGGGTGGAGATAGGAATTATGTGGTCTGCTTGGATGCGACAGTTTTCCAAAGAAAGGTCGGTCAGTTCGCGGAGGTCTCCCAGTTGAGAAAAAAAACCATTGGGCACATCCTTATCAATGAGAATGATTTCTGAAATCTTTCCTTTCTTTAAGAATGCCCGACCCCCTAGTTGTTCAACTTGTTCAACGGGAGAGTTTTTCAAGGCAGGGAGATCTGCATGGGCAAAAAAACCAAGGTGGGCTAAGGTAACGCCCAGCAAGACCGTTCGAATCATTCTTTGCTGCCAGCCATGCGAGCGGCCAAACGTACCGCTGCTTTCAGGCTGCTCGGGTCGGCCTGTCCCTGCCAGGCAATATCGAGAGCGGTGCCATGATCGACAGATGTACGGATGATGGGCAGCCCGAGGGTAACATTGACTGCCTGATCAAAAGCGAGTGCTTTTACCGGGATTAAGGCCTGATCGTGATACATGCAAATATAGGCGTCCACTGTTTCCCTGCGTTTAGGGGTAAAAGCGGTGTCGGGGGGGAGCGGGCCAACGATGTCGGCCCCTTCGGCACGAGCCCGTTCGATCGCGGGGATAATGATTGCTTCCTCCTCGCCCCGACCGAACAGTCCATTCTCTCCAGCATGGGGGTTCAATCCGCAAACTGCGAGTTTAGGCTCCCGACCCAAAAGATTACGGTGAGCCTGACGGGTAAGGGAGATGACTTGTTTGATTCGTTCAACGGAGAGCAGACCGGGTACTTCAAGGTAGCCGACATGTACAGTCACGAGAGAGCAACTGATTGTTTCTGAAAAGAAAGCCATGCAAAAATCCTTGGTGCCCGTACGCTCGGCAAAAATTTCGGTATGTCCGGGTTGGGTGATGCCTGCTGCCTGCATCGCCTCCTTGTTCGCTGGACAGGTGACCACGGCGTCGACTCTACCGGCAAGACAGGCATCGATGGCGGACACTACATATTCATAAGTCGCCCGCCCGGTATGGCGGTCCGCTATGCCAGGATTGAGTTGGTTGGGTTTAAGAATGCCCAAGTCTACAATTCCTGAGGTCTCTGAATCGAGAATTTCTTCCAACTGAATAGCAGAACTATTCAATGCCTTGCCCGTCTGGCGGGCACATGCTTGCAAGATTGTGAGATCTCCAAAGATTACGGGTTGGCAGGTACCTAAAATTTCGGGATCATTTAACAGATCAAGGCAGATCTCCGGACCCACTCCTGCGGGGTCGCCCATCGTTACTGCAATTTTCGATTTTGCCATGTTGTGGAGTATGATTCTTTCAACTTCCCTAAGTTGGGTCGATGATCTTTTTGGGCCACCTCCAGGAGTTAATTTGGTTTGGCCAGAGCCTTATCTGATCAGGCCCTAATCCTTTTTCCATTTAAAATTGGCAAATACCACCTTGGTAATGTCTGCTCCGGGTTTTGGCTTGAGGCTAATGGTTCCGACCTCTGACCAATCCTTCAACTTTGCCCCATGGACATTGGTGAGTAGGCCGGGGCTAAGGGTCATGCTCTGCCAGTCATTGGAAGCGGTAATCTCAATATCAAAGGCATGGCGTGTGTTTGTACTCAGAGTAAGGCTTTGGGGTTGGGTGCAATAAAACATAAATTCTAGATTCGCACCCTTGGGAGCTTTCCACTTGGGGTCACCAAACTGAGAACTGGAGGTTCCATGGTGTTTGTTAAGTGGGCGAAATCCCTCAATTCCGCCCACCCCTTCAGCCGGGGCCGCATCTTTCCAAAGACTGGCTCCTCCAGGCAATTCCTCGGATGGTTGATCGGTGGCAACAGCCTGGCCAAGGTCGGAGGGTATGGCTGCTTCGAAATCGGAAGATATGACTATGTTATTTTCATAACGAATGTTGGCGTATGAAAACAAGTAGTCCTGGGTGTTCAGAACAGGAAGCTTGGCGATCCATTGGTTTCCCTCCCGCCTTGATTCGACATCCCTCCAAAAGCGGGCGATATTGTTTGCGGTTTTCAGACATTGGTAGACTTGTACCTCTTTGATCTTCTCTGAGCTTGCTGGAGAAAGGTGGAGTTCGGGCACACCATCCTGCCCAAGTTTGATTTCGGAGGAAGGGCGGGCAGGCCAAAAGTGTGAGTCTCCCCGGACATGTTTTTCCAGCCATACCTTGCAGTTATCTCCCAGTTTTTCCGTATTGTGATGCCCGCGTGCCTGAATGGCAAAATCCCAGGGTACACCGGTCTTAAAATCCTTAAAGGTATCGCATCCACGTTCGTGTCCCCCATGGTGATCATTGGATCCGTTCAGCCACAGGCTGGCTGCCTGAATATAAGGAGCATGAGCCTGCGGAGCCATCGCGGAAAGGTAGAGTTTTTGTCCTGGGCTTTGGGGAATATTTTTGGGCGGGTTATCAAACTTCCACATTCCTCGGTCCCGG
>JAQCIX010000001.1 GCA_027593365.1 Verrucomicrobiota bacterium | reverse complement strand
GATGACCCATTGATGGAAGTAAAATATGACGACGACTTTGTATGTACCGATTTGCGCAATAAGTATTTGAACGAAGACACGATGAATCGTCTGCTGGCTGAGTCCAAAGGCGATTTAGGGCGGGAAGAGACATTACCCAAAGATGGTATCTCAATGGGGAGTGTGAAACGCCTACGAAAGAGAAAGAGAAAAGAAATTCAACTTACGGAGCATCTTACCCAAACTGCAAGTGGAACCATTTATTATAAAATGGCAGAAATTAGCGAAGACCGAAAAGGTACGATCAAATTTCGTAAAATAAAGCTTGCATCCAAGTCTCTGCTCAAAGCGAAACGTGAGGTTATCCGAAGGGGGCTAAACAGATTCGAGAAATTTTCTGATTTCGATAATGGAGCGAACCGTAAATTTTCTTCCGAGCACAAAGCTGCCTAAAATCTTCTCTACTCTTATTAAATGACAATTTCCCAGGATGACCGTTCGGCTGAGTTAGTTCAGTTGATGATGAAATATCAAAGGAAATTATTTGGTTACATCATAACATTGGTTCCCTCGCGAGCCGATGCAGAAGATATTCTACAAGAAACAAGTCTTACGATCTGCGAGAAATTTACAGATTATGAAAGTGGTACCAATTTTTATTCCTGGGCTTGCCAGATTGCTTTTTGGAAAGTTCGTGCTGCCCGGAAAAAGTTTGCCACCTCCAAGGTGATTTTCAACGAGGATGTTTTGGAGGTAATTTCTCAAACCCGAGTTGAAATGGAAGAAGAGTTGGATGAAAGGCATCATGCTCTTTCCCATTGTCTTAAAAAATTGAACGAGCGGGACAGAAGAATGGTTCTCGTTAGGTATGAATCTGGCCACAATGTAAAGGCAGCTGCACAAGCTTGTGGTCGTACGATTCAAGGTGCCTACAAAGCTCTTAACCGGATTCGGAAAACCTTGCATGACTGCGTAAGTCTCGAAGTGAGTATGGAAAGCCCATGAGCTTAAGTGACCAAGATATCATTGAGTTGAACGAACTTTTGGACAGGTTGGTGGAAAATAGCATCACACTGGAGCAGAAGAAAAGATTAGAGCTCTGGCTGGAAAAATCGGATGAAGCGAGAAGGTTCTATGTGTCTTACATGGATATGTCAGTTAGTCTTGGCCATTATGCGGATGAAACTTTGGGCGAAATTGAGAAGGAAGAGAACGGAGGATCACTCAATAATCTTTTTCATTTTGTCCAATCTTGGATGCCTTTAGCGGCTCTCCTTCTATTTGGGCTCTATTTATATTACACCCTTCCAACGCAAGTATTAGATGAAGGTGCCGAGCCTGAGCCGTTAGCCCAAAATTCCTCTTCCCAAACCCCACTTCCTCTCCAAGCGGCTACTACTGAACATGAGATTGTCGCAGTCCTTACCAAATCTATTGGATTGCAATGGGATGATCCATCCTCAAGGCATCCTAATGCAGGTTCAGCTCTTAATTCAGGTCGATTTGGGTTCTCGAAAGGCATGGCCCAGCTAGAGTTTATGCAAGGAGCCACTGCCATACTTGAAGGACCTGTGAAAACAACACTCGTTCATGATAATGCAATGGAACTTAAATTAGGTAAGCTGCGTGCCCATGTACCTAGGGTTGCGGTCGGATTTTCAGTGGATCTGCCAATGGGTAAAGTGATTGATCTAGGAACAGACTTTGGAATTGAGGTAGATGAAGAAGGATCCGCTGAAGTCTATGTGTTTCGTGGGAAAATTAGTTATCAGGGCATTGACATAGAGGGCAATGAAGTGCGTGCAGAGGTTTCGGGTGGCGAGGCGATCTATTTAGATTCATTTGGAGTGCTCACACCTCTGGATATGCCTCTTGGAACATTTGCGGGTAGTGCAGACCTTGCTTCCCGCTCACTTGAAAATGCTCAAAAAAGGCTTTCTGCCTGGTCTGTAATGAGCCAAGAATTAGCGAGCGATAACAAGACTCTCCTTTACTACAATTTTGACGGGCATGACTCTTGGTCACGAGTCCTCAAAGACGAGACGAAAAGAAATAAGGGTAGTGGGGATGGAGCTGTTATTGGGTGCCAGTGGTCGGAAGGTCGTTGGCCGGGCAAAGGAGCCCTGCAGTTTTCGAAAAACAACGATAGAGTGTGCCTTAATATCAACGAATCTCTCCAGAAGGCGACCTTGGTGGCGTGGATCAAATTAGACAGCCTAAATAGAGAAGGGGCTCCCATTGTGTTTTCTAAACCTCACTTTAATGGGGCTTTTGGCTGGTCGATCAATTCTTTTGGTAAACTAGTCCTTGAGGTAGATTCCGGAAATACCGTTGAAAAATACGAATCAGCGGTGGCATTTTCTCCGGATCGTTTGGGCCGGTGGGTTCACTTGGCTACAAGCTTTGATGGGGAAAACAAGTGGATCAGCCATTTTATTAATGGGAGAGCATTTAGTCGGGAAAAATTAAGTTTAGCCGAGTCAATTTCGCTAAAGAAAGGGTTGATCGGTCATTATCAGGCTTTTCCCAATCACAACCCAAATTTATCCATGAAAGGCAGTATCGATGAGTTCGCGATATTCGATTCCGTTTGGGACGAAACGGATATTCGTAAACTCTACGAAGTGGGGTGCCCACGGGATGATTTCACATCCCAAGATTCTATCCTTTTCCCGTAATCCGAAAGTTTAGAATTTTATGGCAGAGAGAGCCTGTAGCCCATGCCCCAAGTGAGCAGGGTGAATAAGTTCTCGCAGTGCGAGCATGTTAGAGCTTAGAGGGGAATTATGATCGAAAATATTTTGAATTTTTTGTTGGGCATGTCTCATCAGAAAACTTTCCTGTGTTTGCAGGGTAATATTCTTAAAACCCGAATGATTCAAAGCCTCTTTTAGGATGTCCCAGCATAGATGACAGGTGATATCCTGATCTGTTGGATATTCCAAAAGTTCAGAGTACATCTTCTGATTTCTGTAAGCTCTTGCAGTTCCATAAGGTCGATCTTCGACTAGGGTCTGTAAGTTTAAACCATAGTCAAAGGTAAGAAAAACGCCTGACCAGTTATTTTGGCCTAAGAGTGAACTTAAAGATTGGATTGAACCTGTAGGCCAATCAATTTCATATCCATCCACTGCAATGATTGGCAATGGGCAACCAAAGGAATCAGTCACATCTTCTACGATCTCCATAAGTTGGCTTTCTTTGATTCCAACGAATATTTCTTTCCACTTAGATGCTTTTCCATCGAATCGAAACTTCTTAAAAGGTTGAGCATCCAACCATTCGTTACTGTAGACGATTGATTTTCCCGGAATTTGAATGGAGTCTCCTAGGCGAATGATTACATGATTACTGAAGGGATGTTCTACATCTGTTAGTATGCTTGAGCTAGGCTCTGCAGCAATTTCAACAAAGGTGTAAATTTTAGGGTCCTGGACATTAAGTAAATTTACCGATGAAGCTACGATTAATTCCCCCCATAATGAGCCAAGGCTGGTCGAGGTGTAAAAATCATTTTCGATGCCTTTGCCTACCCGGTTTTTTTTCTTTTGGTAATAGCCGAACTTTGGATGGTAAAGGGCCCAGTCAACAAATTTATCGAATGGCATGCTGTCACGATCTTCCAATTCATCTTTAAATGCTTGGAGAATTTCCCCTGAAAGCTTTGGCGTTGTTAGGTGCATAGGCTTTGAGTACTCTGAATTGTGTGAAATACAAGCAAGCTCTTTTATGATTCTCGGGATAGAAAGTTCGTGTGACGAGTCTGCAATCGCACTGTATCACCCTTTGCATGGAGTGGTGGGTGAATGGGTTCATTCTCAGATTCAACAACATTCACAGTATGGAGGAGTGGTTCCAGACCTTGCGGTAAGGCAGCATCTTGAAAACTTTTTTCCGATGTTGGATCTTTTTCGCTCTGGTTCTTTTTCTTCGTGTGAAATTTCTGAAATTGCTGTAACTTGCGGGCCTGGTCTGATCGGTTGCCTAGGTGTCGGACTTAGTATTGGTAAAACCCTTGGGGAGCTTTGGCGTGTTCCGGTTTATGGAGTTAATCATTTACGGGGGCATGCATTTTCACCGTTTATGAAATTAAGCTCAAGTGATCTAAATTGGGATCAATTGCTTCCCCACCTTGGTCTTTTAGTCTCAGGCGGGAATACTCTACTATTTGAAATGAATCGTCGTAAGGAAATTCAAGTTATTGGGCGGACGATGGATGATGCAGCAGGAGAAGCTTTGGACAAAGGGGCCAAACTTTTGGGCATCCCTTATCCTGGAGGTGCTGAGTTGGAAAAGTTTGCTATACAGGGTGATTCCACCGCATTTAAATTTCCAAGAGCTTTTAAGAGTAAAGAAGAAAAAGATTTTAGTTTTTCTGGGCTCAAAACAAGCCTTCTCTATCAGTTGCAAAAAATGAGTTCAGAAGAAATCCAAGGTCGATATTGCGATTTGTGTGCATCTTATCAAGAGGCTGCGGTAGATCAGCTTTCTAAAAAGTGCCGACATTTTCTGAGTAAAAAACCGTACCGCAGCTTTGGCCTTTCAGGAGGTGTGGCAAACAACCAAGCCCTTCGTGACCGCTTGCAAGGAGTTTGCAGTGACCAAGCCGTCAGCTTTTATAAAGCGGAAAAGAAGTACACTGGAGATAATGCTGCAATGATCGCTTTTGCCGCATTTTTGGATCGGGATGGATTGTGGTCCAATGAAAATGGGCAATTAAGTTTTAATCCTAGTTTGATGTTAGATAGTTTGCCTATTCGTTCTTATGGAAAAGAATGATGCCTTTCTTGCCAGATAACGAACTAATTGTTAAAAAATGTAGAATTTATGATCTCTGACCCCAATTCTCCGAAAAAGCTCTCTGCAAACGAGGGCATTAAAGAACGCAGCAACTTTCTTAGAGGCACTATTCTTGAAAGTCTTTCCGATGAGTCGACGGGTTCTATTTCAGCAGACGATGCCCAGCTAACCAAATTTCACGGTACATATATGCAGGATGATCGGGACAAAAGAGCATCCCTCATTAAGGAGAAAAAAGAGAAAGCGTATTCTTTCATGATCCGTGTGCGAGTCCCAGGTGGAGTTTGTACACCTGCTCAGTGGTTAGGAATTGATGAGCTAGCCGACAAATTTGGAGAAAGTTCCTTGAAGCTTACCACAAGGCAGGCATTTCAACTCTATGGAATTCTTAAGAAGAATTTAAAACAAACCATGAAGGAGATCAATGACACCCTTCTCGACACATTGGCCGCTTGTGGCGATGTAAACCGGAATGTGATGTCTCCTGCGAACCCATTTGAATCAAAATTACATCAACAGGCGCTTGATGTGGCTCAACAAATTCACGACCACCTTACTCCTAAAACCTCTTCCTACGCTGAGATTTGGTTAGATGGTGAAAAGAAGGGTGCGGTTGGAGAGGAAGAGGAGGAGCCCATTTATGGTAAGACTTACCTCCCTAGAAAATTTAAAATCGCAGTGGCTTTACCTCCAAGAAATGATGTGGATGTTTTTTCTAATTGCCTTGGATTTGTCGGCATCCCCGAGGGCGACAAAGTAATCGGATACAATGTACTTGTCGGAGGTGGTTTGGGAATGACCCATGGAAAAACGGCAACTTATCCCAGACTAGCGGATGTAATCGGTTTTTGTTCTCCTGAACAAGTCGTTCAGGTTGCTGAGGAAATCGTAAAAATCCAAAGAGACCATGGCGATCGTTCCGATCGTAGGCATGCTAGGATGAAATACACGGTAGAAGATAAAGGTCCTGACTGGATTTTGGAGGAGTTAAACCGAAGGCTTGGGTGGTCTTTGGAAAAAGCTAGGGATTTTGAATTTGATTCAACCACAGATCGTTATGGTTGGACTCAGGATGCAGACGGGAAATGGGCCTATGGTCTATTTGTTGAAGGCGGAAGATTGCGGGCTTCGGGAAATAACCAAGGCCGTTTAGCTCTTAGGAAAATTGCAGAAGAAGTGCCTTGTCAATTTAGGCTTACTGCGAACCAAAACGTGATCATAGCGAGGGTCGATCAAGCAAACAAACAGAGAGTTGAGGACATTCTTCGTGACTTTGGGGTTACTTTGCCCGATCAACTTTCTGGAATCCGTTTAAATTCGATTGCTTGTACTGCCTTGCCTACCTGCAGTTTAGCACTAGCGGAAAGTGAAAGATATTTACCGAAGCTTGTTGATGAGTTGGAAACCATTATCGACGGTCTTGGCTTAAGAGACCAATCGATCGCAATTCGTTCTACGGGATGTCCAAACGGATGTGGTCGCCCTTACCTTGGAGAAATCGGTTTGGTGGGGAAAGCACCTGGTAAATATAACTTGTACCTTGGCGCAGGCTTAGATGGGACGAGGTTAAATAAACTTTACCGTCCAGCGATTTCTCATGAGGAAATCGTTCAAGAATTAACCCCAGTCCTCGAAGATTTCGCGAGTAATCGAGAAACAGACGAGCGTTTTGGGGATTTCTGCATTCGACAAGGATATGTACAAGCCACACTCGAAGGTTCCGATTTTCACGATTGATGGAATAGTTTTTTCTACTCGGTCATCTTATGTATAGATGAAGCGTAGGTTTTCCAAATCCTTGGGGCGTAGAACCCATGCGAATCCTGACGCTTCTGTGTCTACGCTTAGCGAAGAGGAATCCTTGCAGTTTTTGGAATCCCTCGATAGGGACCCATTTCTTTTAATTTTGGATCAGGTTCAGGACCCAAGAAATCTTGGGGCATGTCTCCGATCTGCAGATGGTGCAGGGGTTGATCTGGTTATTTTACCCAGTGATCGATCCGCTGGCTTAACGGATGTGGTTCGCCATGTGGCATGTGGTGCTGTGGAGAATCTCTCTATTGGCAGAGTGGTTAACTTGGCTAGATACTTGGAAAAATTATCAGATTTGGGTATTCGGTTAATCGGAACGAGTGACCAATCCAAGAGTTCAATTTTCGAAACAAACCTTACTGGTGCTTGTGCAATCATTATGGGAGCTGAAGAATCTGGAATCAGAAGATTGACTGCCAAGCAATGTGATGAACTTATCTACATTCCCATGGGTGGTTCTGTGGAATGCCTAAATGTATCGGTTGCTACAGGTGTTTGTTTGTTTGAGGCTCGTCGACAGCGTTTATATACGAACTAGCGGTTTGCTGAATTATTTCACTTTGGAGCCTGAATTTTTGGGTTATCCAAATATGTGCCCAGCGAAATGATAGGGAAAAGAAAAGGGTCCCAAGAACAGAGTTTCTAAGGAATAAGTAAGAGGGAGCATAACCAGGTTCTCCAATAAAAATTGCCTGAATTAAACCACTGACCGATTTCATGTAAGCAGGATTTAAAGCCCAAGCCAACGAGCAGGTAACCACATGAAAGAGGAGTGGCGAGCCGATAGTAACTGATGTCCAAGTGATCCATGAACTCTTACTACCTATTCTTTTCCCGAGTATCCACACCAAGAAATAACTTGCTAAAGTGGCAAGCATGAAAGGTTCTACAAAATTTGCACCATAGGTTGGATTAAGAAAAAGGTCTGAAAGAATGATTGCAATCAACGGTGCCCCCCAACCCCATCGACCTGGCATGTATGCACCACAAAAAAGGAAAACGGCCAATGTGGGAGAGAAATTAAAAAGCCATGGATTATCCAAGGGCAGGTAGCGACTGAACCCAATCAATATTATAAATCCAATAATGAATGGGGTTACAAAGCTTGATTTGAGAGAATTTTGCCTATCTTTCATGATCCTTAGATAAGAGGTAATTTGAATGAAGGCAATCTCAGCGTGCCCGGGCAGATTGAGACCACAAGATTGCTTGGCTTAATCGGTCAAGTAGGGCAGCTTGTTGCGGTCTAAGTTTTTCTTTTGCTTGATCGATGGGTAACAACTCTACTCGGTCGATTTCTGGGAAAGTCCACATTTTACCAGAGCCAGAAGGGAATTCCATAGTAATTTCATTGCAAGTATGTTGACGATCTTTTGGCCAGTCTCCCTCAAAGGCCCAAGCGAATACTTCCTTTCCGTTTTTCTGCATAATCGAGCCTAGTCCTAGATAGGGGCCATTTGGAGGCAATCCGGTCTCTTCTTCAAATTCACGAATTGCAGCATGAAAAATCTTTTCACCAGGGTCTGGTTCGCCTTTAGGAATACTCCACCATCCTTCGTCTTTATTTTGAAAAAAAGGGCCTCCTGGGTGGGCCACCAAAACGGAAAGCTTTTGATTAATCAGGTCTTTTTTATACAAAACCAGTCCCCCGCTTATTTTCTTCATAATGTTATTTGGGCCCCAAATCTTTAGTCATTACTACCACACCATAGGTCTTATTTTTGATTTGCCTAGCATTGGGTAATCTTTGTGAGATTTTAAACCCAAGGGAATGATAGCACGAAATCGCTGTTTGATTAGATTCCAAGACATTTAACCGTACCGAGTGAAATCCATCTAAGAGGCTTACTTGATCCATCAATGATTTGCAAAATATTTTCCCTAGTCCTTTACCTCTTAGGTCAGGTTTAACAATGACTCGGCATAAGTTAATACAACCAAGCCTTGGGGTTGGTACGATTTCAGCATAGCAAAGAATCTTTTGATTTGGGCAAACACGTGCATAGGGGAGGATTCTATCTGAGTTTATGTGATTTGTGAAGTTGGTTAGGGAGAATCCTTGGTCAAGAAAAGTTTGGCCTGACCAATAAATCATCTCATCAAAGCTTTTGATCCAACTATACACATCAGGAATCCATTTATTATTAAAAGAAGTCGTTATACTTGCTTCGAGCAAGTGCTTCATCGATGATTTCTATTTATGCTAATTACCATGGGTTTGACCATTTGAACAAATCCGAAAATCTAAATACTTGTAAAAGTTGAACTTGTCTTCAACTCTAGATGGGTAAGGATTATCCCAAAAATTAATTTTAGAAAATAGAAATTAAAATGAATCTTAATTATAAGCTGATTTGCACATCCTTGGTCATTTTCATATCGGGCATGTTTATGGGTTCTTTTTTAGAGAAGCCAGAGACCAAGCTAAAAGTGATCATGGCAGGAGTAGATGAAAAAGGAAATTCTGTCTGCGTGAACAAAAACCAAGTTTTCTTGTTCAAAAAATTGAACGGGGAAAACAGAATTATCTTTCACTACCATGATGCGTTAAGTAAAGAAGCCATTGTATCCAAATCTTTTCCAGATGCCGAAACGCTTGAGACTTATTGGGATCAACTAGTTAGAAACTGGTGAGTTAAGTCCATTCGTTGGTATATTCACTAACTGGGTCATAAATGATGGATTGAATAGTCGTGTTAAAATATCGAACTTCTTTAGCAGGGCTTCCGTATCCTGAAATATAGAGCCAGTTCCCGTAGTTACTACAGGGGTCATAATCAATTAATTGTTGCTCAAACCATCGGGCGCCCTTTCTCCAATCTAGCTTCAGGTCATATATTAAATAGGAAGCTACATTTTGCCTCCCCCGGTTACTCATCCAACCTGTTTGATTTAACTCATTCATATTGGCATTTATAAAACGATTTGAAGTTTGGCCGTTTTTCCACCTGAGAAAAAGTAACTCTGCTTGAGGAGGTTCCGGGTAGGGTACTTGTTCTAGAGAAAGACCCAAGGAATGAAAAATCTTGATTCCATGTAAACGAGCGAAAAATTGAAAGTAATCTCTCCAAAGAAGTTCAAAAATTAACCAATAGGAGCTTTCATTTGAGCCATGTATTGCTTCATATTTTTTGATTTCGTGGTAGACCTCTTTTGCAGATAAACATCCATTCGAGATCCATGGTGAGAAACGCGATGAAAAGTCCGCCCCTTTTAATTGGTTTCGGGTTTTTTTGTAAGTCGAAATACACTTTTTATCCCAAACCCATTCTTTCATCCGCTTTCTTCCTTCCGTTGAGCCTCCAATGAATGAGAAATATCCTTTAGGTATGTTTTGCTCTTTAATGTTTAAGTCGAATAAGGTTGGAAGCCTACCAGAACGGTTTGAAATCTTATCTTGGTCTTTAAGGGATGGAGGGTAAGTTCGAATTTCCCAGTTTTTCTCAACTGTATTTCTAAATTTGGAAAAGGAAGGAGGGAGTTTGTTCAAATCAAAAGGTAGGTCATTTAAATGGAGTAAGGTTTTATCGTAAAAAGTTGTAAGAGAAACTTTTTCAGAAAGAGATTTTTCTGCCTGTCGTTCCTCCCATGCATTCTCTTCTGACATAAAGCAAGTATCCGCTTTTACCTCAGTCATGAATCTTGGGATTGAATCTTCGAGGTTGCCGAACAAGTAGGATAGACCACCTCCGTAGGAAGCTATGCTTGTTTCCAAATCTAGAAGAGATTGCAGGAAAAACTTAGCCCTCTGAAATCCGATTTTTCTATCTTTGGATTTCCATACCCTATTTTCAAAAACATAAACTAAGTAGAGTAGGTCACAAGCATGGAGAGCTTCCTGCAAGGCATGATTATTTTGGAGTCTTAAGTCGTTCCTGAAGCAAAAAACACCTACCATGTGTCGATCGTAACATGGATCGACTCGCATACAAGAAAACTAAAGACGATCTATCTATAAAACTTATACAGTAAAATAAGAATCCAAACTGAGGTGAACCTAGGAATGAATAAATTCAAAATAATCTTTGATTCGAACACCACCATTTTGATCCATGGGAAGAATTTCACACAATTTGACATGAGTAGGACCAATCTCGAACTTAGTTATTTTTCCATCTGAATCTCGCTTTCGTGGTAAACCGGAACGGCCGCTTATTTCAACGCATTCGATAATATCCTTCCCATTGTATCCCTTTTCCCAGGAATCACTGTAAAGACCATCTGGGTGGTGAAAGCCAACAATGATACCAAAGCGAAAAGTTCCATAACGGCGGTGTCGAATGATATCACCAAGCTGAAAGACCTTGCGTTTCTTAATATTTAAAATGCTCAGTCTTCTGCAATTTTCTTGCGGGGTGCTGAAGTAGCGTAACTTGCTGAAGTTTCCACTAAATTTTGGACTCAAGCTTCTAGGTACCAATTCAACGAGTCTTAGCTTTGGTCTTTTCCCTTCGGTTATAAAAACTATCTCACCGACTCTTTTTCTTCCAGCCCCTGTATTTCTTTCCACCACAACATCGCCTAACTCAAATGAAGATGACAACCGATTTTTCATAGTATACCTATATAAATACACAAATACACCAAAAGTCAATTTGAATTTAAATATGATCCCTTAACTTTGTCAGAAAATTATTTTTCATGAGCCAGTTATTTCTCAACTGCACAGGATTTACCTAGCCCTTCAACTTGATTGGACTAAGCGAGCTTACGGGTTCGTTCTTTGATTAAATTATTTCAATCAATAGAGGTACGGAACAATTTTAAAGTTGGGCAAATCGTGAATTACCAGGAAACGCAATTGCTTTAAATGAATAGGATTGTTTCATTTGACTAAATTTTATGGCGTTTTTGGGAATAGACTTAGGCACAGGAGGAATTCGTTGTTTATTGATCAACGATGCAGGGAAAATCCTTGTTGATTTATCCCGTCCACTCAAAGCAATTAATTTATCAACCGCTCCCGGGCATTCAGAGCAGAGCCCTGCCGAGTGGATAACCTTGCTCGACGATGTTCTTTCAGAATTATTTTCCCAACCTGAGCATCGTTCTGTGAAGGCCATAGCAGTTGTTAGTACTTCTGGAACGGTTCTTCCGGTAAATCAAGATGGCATGCCTTTGGGTAATGCCTTGATGCATAATGATGTGCGTGCTGAACTAGAAGCTTTGCAATGTAAGCAAGTTTTTGGCGGATCTTGCTCTCCAACCTTCTCTCTGCCCAAAGCTCTTTGGATGCAATCGAATCTCAAACTAGACCACGAGACTCTTTTTTTGCACGCAACTGATTATCTGAATTGCTGGCTCGTTGGGCATACCGATTTACCCACGGATTCCACCAACGCGATGAAGAGTGGTCTAGACTTGGACACAGGAAGCTGGTCTTCTAATTTACCGGAGGTTCGTTTTCCATCGGTTGTGCCACCTGGTAAAATGATTGGTGAGTTACAAAAGAGTCATCGGAGCCGTTGGAGGCTCGGGCATTCCGTAAAAATAGTTAGTGGGTCAACAGATTCTAATGCAGGATTCTACGCATCAGGTGCAGGCGTACCCGGTGAATGGTCCACCACAATTGGTACAACCCTCGCGATCAAGGGAATTTCGAAGACAAAGATACATGACCCTGAAGGCCGAATTTATTGTCATCGACATCCAGACGGATACTGGTTGCCAGGTGGTGCATCCAATGGGGGGGGAGAAATCCTGCGTGAGCATTCAGATTCGCTCAATATCCTAGCTTCTATGCAAGATTGCCAGGTCGTGCCAAAATCTCTTGTCTACCCATCGATTCGAACAGGTGAGCGCTTGCCCTTTCTTTCGTCTCAATTTAATCCATTCTTTTTGGGAGATAAAAAAGACGCTAAAGATTATCTGCTAGGCTGTCTTGAGGGCATCGCCTTCCTTGAATTTTTGAGTTATGAATTATTAGAAAAATTAGGTGCATCTGTGGGGGATAAAATATTTGCCACAGGTGGGGCGGCATTGAGTGATCTTGGTTTACAAATTAGGGCTAATATTTTGCAAAAAAACTTTCTCGTGCCCGAGCACCCTCATTCTGCCATGGGTGCCGCAATTTTGGCAGCTGCAGGCTTTTGTGATCGAAAAGTTGGTGATGTTGCTAAAGATTTCGTTTCGATCAAAAAATCAATCGACCCCTCTTCTTGTATTGATCCATGTAGGCTCGATAAACTTAATCAATTTCGAGAACTTTGTTCAATTTGACTAAAAAAACTCAACTTTTTATCTCCGATCTTGATGGTACGATCATTGAGACAGAAGATTATCACCGCATGGCCTATAATGCTCTTTTTAGTGAACTGGGGCTTTCAAGAAAATGGAGTAAGCAAGAGTATGTAGATCGCTTACAAACAATGGGTGGGAATAAGATCCGAGAGGTTTTCTCATGGCTTCGCTTACCAGAAGAAGAATATAAGGAAACCAAGAAAAGATTATATGAACAGAAGACTAAGTTGTATGTGGATCTAATTACAAGGGACTTACGTACGGGTAAACTCACATTAAGGCCAGGGGTTCGTCGTTTCTTTGATGATTTAAGGGAGGAAAATATTCCTATTGCCATCGCTACTGCTTGTGTCGGATGGGCAGCTGAACGAGTGGTGGAAGCTGCTCTCGGGTTTAAATTTTTAAAATCTCTGACCTGTTTGTGTGGAGGAGAAGCCACTCGTCGGCATAAGCCTTCCCCTGACATTTATTTATTGGTGGCGGAGAGATCAGGCGTGGATGCTGATGCTTGCGTTGTTCTTGAAGATACATGGCATGGAATGACTGCAGCTAAAGAAGCTGGTATGATTTGTATCACTACTCCTAGCGAATTTGCCCAAGGACATGATTTTTCCAGGGCGGATTTAATTCTCAAAGATTTAGAAACTCCAACACCTTTAATGGCCAAAGATCTTGATAAACTTTTTGAGAGTTAAATAAGAAGAGTTATTTTATTTTTTTGATCCTATCTTTTAGTTTCCAGATTCGAGGGTGTTCCGAGCCCAGCCATTTGGATAGAATTTTTAACGATTTCTCAAAGGCAGACTTTGCTTCCCGAGGAAATCCTTGTTCCAGGTACATTGAACCAATGGTGTGGTAAGTCTCACCAACCTCCTTATTATCCTTACCATATTTTTTTTCTAATTCTGGAATGGTGCTTTCTAACCTCTTGATCCCTCTCAGGTAATCACTTTTAGTCATGCCTTCGCCAGATTTCTGTTTCGATCTGCTTTGTAAAACTTGTCTCTCGGTAGGTTGAAAAGAGGATGGTGGGGGAGGGCCCTCTTCTGAAATGTAATCTCCGTCTGTGGAACGGAACCACTTCTTCGACTTGCTGAACGCATTGGAAAAGTATTCCACTGTTTTACTTTCCGTTATGGTGACCCCACCTCCTCCACAGGATGTTAAAAAAAGAACGAGTAATGAAATATATCCAATGCGAGACACTAGAATTACCTAATTCAAAATTCTCCTTTTGGTCAACTGCTCATCTTTTAAAGTTTGGCATGTTACTAGGTAGTATTAACTTTCGCTGATGAGACAAAGCTATTCAGTGCATAATTATCAAGCTCTTATGCATCGATGGAAAACTTTGCTTGTTGGCTGTGATCTATATCTTCAAGAAATATCTGTCTTAGATGATTTCCCACTTTTTGAGATTCGTACCCATTGCCAAGGAAAAGAAGGACTCCCCAGTCTCTACATCTCTGCTGGCATACATGGCGATGAGCCCGCATCGTCGTGGGCTCTTCTTCAGTGGGTTGGGAAAAATAAAAAATTGTTTCAGAAGCTTTCCGCAATTCTTTACCCGTGCCTCAATCCATGGGGTATGGTCAACAACACCAGATCGAATCAATCGGGTCAGGATATGAACCGAATTTGGGATGACGCAGACTCCGAGCTAACCAGGGCTATTCTACCTCGTTTGCATGGTTTATCTTTTGATTTATCCTTAACCCTCCACGAAGATTATGATGCAAATGGTATCTATCTTTATGAGCCTTACTTGGGCGGAAGAAATGATTTGGTGGCGAGTGAAATTCTTCGTGCAGGCAAAAAGTTTCTTCCTATTGATCGTCGCAAGAGAATAGAGGGCAGAATTTGCAAACAGGGAATTATCAGACCACGCTTAAGTAACCTGCCAGAGGATGGAATTCCCGAAGCCATTTATTTGGTGAGAAATCATGGTAGGCGGCACTTTACCATTGAAACACCTTCCGAGGAGAATTTTGTCCAAAGAGTGAATGCTCAGCAAGAAATGATTGATTGTGCCATCAAACAAATAATTAAGTGATGGCTCGTTTTTGCTGAAATGGTGCGGGCAGACGGAATCGAACCGTCGACACCAGCTTGGAAGGCTGGGGTTTTACCCCTAAACTATGCCCGCTTAAGAGGGCATATCAAACCGCAGGTGGGCAGTTCGGTCAAGTTGATTTAAGCCAGAGAGGAAGTTATTTCAAGTGCTTTACAGATTTCTTTATGAAATAAATCAGAACCCACTCTGAATGGGCAGGACCCCATATTTGGGCTGAATTGAGTCATGGGGAAGGCTGGGGCTCCAAGGAAGAAAAACCGTGCACCAGCACCCTCGCAAATTGGATATCCAGCAGCACAATCCCAAGGCTTAGCTCGGTATTCCAAACAGCCATCGAGCCGGCCAGTTGCGACATTGGCCAGACCCATTGCGGCCGAACCTGGGCATCGAATACGCCATTGCTGTAAAACTTCTTTAAGAGATTCGAGCTCAGCGGATGGTATCGGGAAATGCATGCAAAAAGTGAGCTTTTCGTTTACTAATTCTCTCGTAGCTTGAACGGGTCTATCGCCCTCGAAAGAACCCACTTTCGGCCCACCTTGTAAAAGATTATCTCGCCCATAATCGTAAATAAAACCATACACAGGCACCCCATTTTGAAGAAGGCCAAGAGATATACCACACTCCGGGATGCCAACTGCATAATTGTTGGTTCCATCTACCGGATCTAATACCCATGCGAATTCAGAGTTTAAAGGAATGGGTTGTTCCACTTCTGCAGCTTCTTCTGAGCAGTAGTCATCCAAAGGGAATTGTGTGGATAGATGATCAAAAAGTTCCTTTGAGATTGTTTCATCAACTTCCGTAACCCGCGTGCCATCATGTTTCCAACTACTTTGGGTGAGCCCAAAGTTTTTTCTAAAATAATCTATTTGAGAAAGAACCGCCTGGTAGCCAATTTCAATGCGTTTTCTGAGCGGAGGTTCTACCAGAGAGATATCAGGCAGAGGGTTGTCTAGGGATCGATCCATTTACCATGTTCTTTAATGAGATCGACCAAGCGGTCAACCGCATCTCTTTCAGGAATCGCAGATTTCACACGATTTTTACCAACATAGAGATCGATTTTCCCAGGTCCTGAGCCCACGTAGCCAAAATCTGCATCTGCCATTTCTCCGGGACCGTTTACGATGCATCCCATAACAGCGATGGTTACTCCCTTCAAGTGGTTCGTGGATTCTTTTACTCTTTGGGTAGTACTTTGTAGGTCAAAAAGCGTCCGACCACAACTAGGGCATGCCACAAATTCAGTTTTAGAAATACGGGCTCGGGCACCTTGAAGGGTGTTGTAAGCGAGTGCACGGTTTCGGTCTAGGTTTCCGGTATGTTCAACCGAAATCATGTCTCCTATTCCGTCACAAAGCAGAGATCCACTCAAGATAGAGGTGTCCAGTAACAGAGAAGAGAAAAAGCGATCTTCAGGAAAGAGTAAGTTTTCTTCCACATTCCTAATCCAAATTGGTAGTTTAAGATCTTGGAGATCTAACAAGGCACAGAGTTTACGATAAGCAAACACTGAATTCATTTTCGGACCGGATCGAAGAGACAATACTGGCGATGTGGTTAAATTTTTAAGAAGAAAAAGAATTTCCGTATCAAGGTGACTGGGATCGATTGCCAGTCCAGGTTGATGACCTGCCGCTTCACAATGTGCAAGAAATCTGGCATAAGATGCTGAATCAGAGGAAAGGTTGCGGGCATTCCAGAGAAGATAGGGTGAGTGCGGTTGATTTTTTGGCAGGTCCAATGATGGATCTTCCCGTAGATCATCTATAACCAATAGGGGAAGTGCACCAAAGAGGTTCTGTCTGAGTATTTGTAAAAAAGGTAAGTCATCGGAGGATGAAATCCTAATAATCAGTCCTTCCACTGGAGAGTCTTTTGCAGATGTTTGAACTTTTGCGAATTCCTGAATGATTGAACCAGTTTCAGAAACCGGGTGTGTCGGACATGCCAAAACGGCCGGCACATGAGATACACCAATCGATAGTTTACTGCGAAGAAAGGAAATGTTCGGGGTGGGACGTCGTGCAAATTGATAAAAATCAATCGACTCGGGGAGTTCCTCTATGGAGTCATCCCTTTTTTGCCACCAATATTCCGCACGCTTTGCAAGATCTTGTGCAACGGGAATTTCTGCAACTGGGTCTTCAGTCAGAGAAACTCGGAGGGTATCCCCTAGTCCATCTAAAAGGAGAGAGCCAATACCAATGGCACTCTTAATCCGAGCATCTTCGCCGTCTCCAGCTTCGGTTACACCAAGATGAAGGGGGTAATCCATTTTTTCTTCCGACATCATAGAAACAACCAAGCGATAAGCTTCAATCATAACCTTAGGATTACTCGATTTCATGGAGAGCACCATGTCTTGGTATCCGTGACTTTCCGCGATCCGCAAAAATTCAAGAGCGGATTCAGCCATTCCTTTCGGAGAATCTCCGAAGCGGTTCATGATTCGATCCGATAAAGAACCATGATTTGTCCCAATTCTCATAGTCCGTCCAAGCTCTTTACACCGAAGAACAAGGGGCGTAAAGGCATCGTGCAATCTTTCCAGCTCTTCCTCATACTCAGAGTCAGAGTATTCTCTCGATTGAAATTTTTTACGGTCTGCGTAGTTACCGGGGTTTATCCGCACTTTTTCGACCCATTGAGCAGCTTCCATGGCCGCGTTGGGCATGAAGTGGATATCTGCAACGAGGGGGATATCCACCTTCGCAGCCCGTACTCTTTGGGCGATCTCTTTGAGGGCTTCAGCGGCACGGACATTTGGGGCTGTGATTCGAACAATTTCACAGCCTGCTTCGGCTAATTGTAGAGTTTGGTTTACGGTTGCCTGAACATCTAATGTATCGGTTGTGGTCATCGATTGGATGCGGACGGGATTGGTTCCCCCGATACCTACATGTCCAATTTGTACGATTTTGGAGCGTCTTCGAACCGAAGAAAAACGGGAGGCACAATATGGGGAATTTGTACCCATCTATACAAACAAGGAGGCTTTAAAAAGGAAGCAATCGCTGAACATCAAAGAAAGTGACATAGAGCATGAAGGAAAAGAGTAGAGCGACGAACAACATTTGAGCTCTCTCTAAAAAGGCCAAGGGAAGAGGCTGACCTCTAAGTTTTTCAACGGTTGCAAAAAGCATGTGCCCACCGTCCAGAACCGGAATAGGAAGGAGGTTTAGAATGGCTAAATTAACATTGATGAAAACCACAAACCAAAGAAGTTTTTTAAATCCAATTTTAGCAAACACACTGAGATGATTTACAATTCCGACTGGTCCACTCATGTTACGAAGCTTAACATCGGAAGCTGGGCTGACTAAACCGGTTAAAGTCAGATACATATCCTTTACTCGACTGTAGATGAGCGTCAGTGGATTCGGGTAAGTGGTAACGATCTTAAAATCTGGACGAAAACCAATGAGTTTTCGAACTGTTGGAACCCCTGCAACGAGTATTTCTTTTTCTACTGGGGAGAGTTGAATGCTCTGCTCGGGACCCCGCTCTCCTCCTTTTCGAACCGTAAGGGAGAGGGATTGATTCAGGTCGGAACGATTCAAAAGATCCACCAACTGAGAAAAGGAGTGGAGGGTTTGACCGTTCATCCTGATAGGTTGATCGCCAACCTGGAGACCAGCTCTTTCGGCAGGCATGTCTGCAGATAATTCTCCAATAAAAAAGGTTTCCTTCGGCCCAATTCCAATAACCCTAATTTCTTCTGGTCCCCACACCTCCGGATAAACTTCAATTTTCTTTTCTTTTCCATTTCTAAGGATTGTGAGATTAAGCAATCTTCTACCTTGGGCGGTTTGTTGCTTCCCCGTAATGATACGGTTTTGTATGTCCATGAAATTATCAATAGGAGCACCATCTACTGCCAAGATTTCATCTCCAGGTAAGAGGCCTGCTTTTTTAGCTGGAGAAGTGACTTCTTCTCCTTCTTCCACCAAGGGATTCCATCGCTCAACCGTTTCAGCTACATAGCCAACTTGAGTGGTTAGTTGAGAGTCCGTTACATCGTATCCAAAAAACCAAAGGATAACAGAGAGAGCAAATGCAAGGATGATATTAAAAACGGCACCCATAACCGAAACGATCATTTTATCCAAATAAGAGATCTTGGGCAATACTGGCTGGGGTTCTTCCTCGACCTCGTCATCATCAAAATCATCCCAGGCAGATTTTGAGTGTTCTGGATCTTGGCTCTTCGCTTGTTTTGAGTCTTCATTCCCTTCCAGTCGCCCCATATCTGAAAGCTGAGGAAGGGCGACATAGCCACCGAAAGGGATCGCTGATAATCTATATTCGACACCATTGCGAGTCCATCCGAACAATTTAGGTCCGAACCCAATCGAAAAACGGGTAATAATCAATCCTCGACTTCTTGCTGCGAGAAAGTGACCCAATTCGTGAATGAAAATAGTAAACCCAAGAGCAAAAAGAGCTACAAATAGAAAAGCGATATCGTACAGTACGGTCATAATTATAAAACAAAGAGACCTAAGTTAGGCAGAAGAGAGAATCTCTCTATGAGCAAGCTTTCGAGCAATTTGGTCTTGTGATAGCAGATCTTCAATGGAGTGAGCAGGTTGGTAGTCAAAAAGGTTGAGTGTTTTTTCAATAATGCTGGAAATAAGGCCAAAGCCAATTCGATTTGAAAGAAATGCTTCAACCGCAATTTCATTGGCTGCATTAAAGACCAAGGGAGCCAGTCCGCCTTGATGGAGGGCATCACCTGCCAGTTTTAAACATGGGTATCGTGAAAGATCAGGTGGGTAAAATTGAAGATTTAGAGAATCGTTAAAATTGATGCTTTCATCCACACCTGGGTGTCTTTCAGGGAAGAGAAGAGCATTTTGAATGGCGAAGGTCATGGATGGGGGAGACATTTGAGAGAATACACATCCATCATTAAAGCGCACGAGGGCATGAACAATGCTGGGCGGGTGAATCAGCACATGAAGTTTCTCGGGGGGGAGATTGAAAAGCCATTTTGCTTCAATCAGCTCCAGGCCTTTGTTTGCCATGGTCGCAGAGTCGACAGTTATTTTTGGACCCATGTCCCAGTTGGGGTGACACAGGGCTTCCTTTGGAGTGACGGATTGAAGCTGATCAAGTGGGCGATCCCGAAAGGGACCTCCTGAAGCTGTCAGGGCAATGGATTCTACACTCGAGTGGGACTGTCCTTGAATACACTGAAAAACGGCATTGTGTTCACTATCGGCAGGCAAGATTCGGGCACCAGTCCGCGAGGCAGTTTGCATAACCAGTTCGCCTCCCACGACCAAAGACTCTTTATTGGCGAGAACAACATCTGTACCTGCTTCAAGGGCGGCAAGAGTAGGGGCAAGTCCAGCAGCACCCACCACTGCCACAAGAACGATATCTGCTTCGCTCCAAGCTGCTAATTGGCATAACATTTCCTGACCAACCATGAATTCTGATTGGATCGGAAGCACTGGCTGAGTATCTGGGCTTTTACATAGGTGGACTTTTTTTACATCAAATTCACGAGCGATAGCGGCTAGTTTATCAGCATTGCTATGGGCGGATATGCCGATGAGCTTTAGCTTGTCTGGATGTTTACGAATGACTTTTAAGCAACTTTCTCCAATGGAACCTGTTGCACCTAAGACTACGAGCTTCCTAGGGAAACTCATGATTTAATCAATAAAATGATAAAATAACCGGTAGGGGCGGAAAGGATTAAGCTGTCAGTCAGGTCGAGCAGACCACCAATTCCGGGGATAGCACCTCCAGAATCTTTCATGCCGGCAAGTCTTTTGAGAACGGATGCAATGAGGTCTCCAATAACCGAAACAACTCCCATTACAAGACCCCAAAGAGCTCCTTGCGATGGAGTAAATACAATGGTTCCGAAATCGAAAAGATAAGAGAGGTGCCCCTGTGCAAGCCAGGGCAATAAGGCACCAATCCCTGCCGATGCCCCGAGTCCTCCTAATAGTCCCTCCACGGTTTTTCCTGGGCTAATCGAAGGAGCCATTTTGGTGCGGCCAATCGTTTTGCCCACAAGGAGGGCACCGATGTCACTAAATTTAGCCACAAAAACAATCCATAAACAAAAGAAGAGACCAAAACCAATCATATCTGGCTGAACTGCAGATTCTGTTTCCCTAAGGATACGAACAAAATAATGAAGAAGAAATGTGACAAAGAGGAGGCCGAAAAAGGTGGGGAGGAGGCGTTTGACATAGAGGCCGCGTTGATCCTTAGGGAAAACCACACAGGCTGCGGAGGAGAAGAGAGCACCGACGGCAAGAGCATCAATTCCTGCCCCCGGGAAGTAAAAAGCAATCGGAATCATGCAGGCTCCGGTGATCAATCCGGTGATCCGGTTGGCGGCATAGCCAATCCGTCCGAGGATGGTGTAGACCTCAAAGAGGGTGAGGGTGGCACAGAGGTTAAGGATCCACATCGCCCCCGGCTCTTTAAGTCCATAGACAATCCCTCCGAGCAATCCCCAAAGAATGATGGTGGCAATGGTTCGTAAAATCATGAGGTGTGGAGGGGTTGATGGATTTGTTCACTCGTTTTTCCGAACCGGCGCTCCCGGTTAGCATAATTAGATAGTGCTTCGAGAAAGGCGTCCCGCCCAAAATCCGGCCAATGTAGTGGGGATACAAAAATCTCCGCATAAGCGGCTTGAAGCAGCAAAAAGTTGCTTAAGCGAAATTCTCCGGAGGTTCGAATAATGAGGTCGGGGTCTGGAAGATCGGAGGTTTGCAGGTAAGGTGAAAACTCTTCCCAAGAAGGAATGTGAGAAGAGGATGGGTGGTCTTGTCCGTATTGGGCAACTGCTCGCAAAACTTCCTGCCGACTGCCGTAGTTCAGGGCGAGGGTTAGATTCCATTGGGTGTTTTCGCGGGTCTGCTCGATTGTTTCCTCGACGATGCGACGGGCAAAGTCGGGCAGACCGGAAAGATCGCCAATTGCCCGTAAGCGGATCCCGTCCTCCATCATGGACCGAAGTTCTTTTTTGAGAAATTCCTCAAGTAATTTCATTAGGCCAGATTTTTCATCCTTGGGGCGGTTCTGGTTCTCCGTACTGAAAGCGTAAAGAGTGATGTAGGGAACACCTACTTCCTTGGCGGTATTAACCACAGCCCGCACATTTTCCACCCCATTACGGTGACCAAAAAGCCTCGGCATTCTGCGGGATTTTGCCCACCTACCATTTCCGTCCATAATCAAGGCGACATGACGGGGCAGGTTATTTTTTTCTTCGGGCGATAACTGATTCATCAAAAAAGGAGACTTCTGTTATCTCAACGGCAAAGGAGCCAATTGACAACGAGGAAAGCATGGAGTACCAATTTCCTGCGATGTCAAAACCTTTAGACAAGGATGAAATTAACCAATTCCTCAAAGATTTAAAAGGGTGGGAGTGGAATGAAGATAAGTTAAAAAAGTCTTTTCAATTTTCTAATTTTAAAGAAGCGATGGGATTTATTCTGCGGATTTCCTACGAGGCAGAAGCGGTGGATCATCACCCTGAAGTTTTTAATTGCTACAGTCGGGTTGAGATCGGACTCAATACCCATGACTCCGGGGGTAAGGTTACCCAGAAAGATATCGATCTTGCCCAGGAAATTGAAAAGCTTTCAGCGATCTGATTAGTAAATCTCCCTAACTATTTTGGGTAAGGGGCGTTTGTCCTCGGGTACCTGGTATTTTTCCCTAAGTCGTTGAAGTTCCTTTTTCATTTCTTCAGTAATTTCAGCATAGGACGGTTCTCCGAAGACGGAGTTTAATTCATGGGGATCTTTTTCCAGATCATACAATTCCCAGCCATCAATCATGTAGAAATGAATCAGCTTGTAGCGATGGTTGCGCACGCCGTAGTGCCTGCGGACATTGTGTGATCCGGGGAATTCGTAGTATTGATAGTAGATCGATTCCCTCCAGTCCTCAGGGGTTTTTCCCATGAGCAAAGGAAGAAGAGATCTTCCCTGCATGTCCGTGGGTTGTTTGGCTCCGCAGATATCAAGAAAAGTCTGGGCATAATCCAGATTTTGTACGAGATCCATATTGACACTGCCAGGACGGATAGTGCCAGGCCAGCGGATGAGGAGGGGGGTGCGGAAGGATTCTTCATACATCCATCGCTTATCATACCAACCATGTTCTCCTAAGTACCAGCCCTGGTCAGAGGAATAGATCACAATGGTATTCTCCGCCAATTCACTCTGATCAAGATAATCCAGGAGACGACCAATATTTTCATCCACTGAATCAATACATCTGAGGTAATCCTTGGCATAACGCTGGTACTTCCACTTCAGCAGATCATCCCCTCCCAACTTTGCCTCACGGAATGCTTGGTTTTTAGGCTCATACGCAGCATTCCAAATTTTCTTTTGCTCCTCATTTAATTCCCTTGGTGGAGTTAATTTAAAATCCCAGTCATCCCGCATATGTTGATCAATCGTCATTGCCTGCGTGGACGCAGGAGATAATCGGTTTTCATAATTATCCCGCAGGGTTTCAGGTTCCGGGATATCTTTGTCATCATACTTTTTCATGTATTTGGGTGCAGGCAACCAGTTGCGGTGGGGAGCCTTGTGCCAGGAGCAAAGAAAAAACGGTTGTTCCGAATTCCGCTCATTTTTCAGCCAATCCAGGGTACGGTCTGTAATGATGTCAGTGGTATATCCGGTGATATTTTTCCTTCCTTTTTCAGTAAGAAAGAGTGGGTTGTAATACGGACCCTGTCCACGGAGCACTTCCCAGAAATCAAATCCCGTGGGACTGCTTTTTAGGTGCCACTTACCAAAGAGTGCGGTCTGATAACCCGCTTTTTGCAGGAGCTTGGGAAAAGTTTGCTGCGAGCCGTCAAAGGTTTCCATATTGGTAAGTTGACCATTGAGATGGCTATGCTTGCCGGTCAGCACAACTGCCCGACTGGGGGCACAAATCGAGTTAGTGACAAAGGCACGGTCAAATCGCATACCTTCGTTGGCGATGCGATCGAGGTTGGGGGTCTGGTTGCGATTGGATCCATAGGCCGAGATCGCTTGATAGGCATGGTCGTCCGAAAAAATGAAAAGGACATTGGGCTGCTTGGCGAATGCTGGGCCAAGCAGACAAATAAATAAGGGCAGGGTCTTTTTGAGCATGGATTCATGCTTTGCTCGAGACCAACCGCTGGCAACCCAGATTTACGAAGGCTCAAAAAAAAATCGCCATGCTAGCAGAGGAGCCCTAACTCCTTGATGGAGTATATGAGCACCCCCCCGCTTTCTTTTCGCCAAACGATACCCCTGCTTGTTGCTCAATGCATTGGGGCTTTTAATGACAATGCAGTCAAAGCAATCCTACCTGTTCTGGCCGCTTTTCAGTTTGGAAGGGAGAGCATGGATTTGGTCAATCAACAGGCATCCATTCTCCTGATCCTCCCCTTCATCCTCTTCGCCCCATGGGCCGGTTGGGTGGCAGACAGGTATCCGAAAAGACAGGTGGTGGGAACAAGCCTTCTCGCCCAACTTATTGGATTGGGCGGGATCGTTTTTGGGGTTTCCCAAAGAAGCCTGCCCATAACCCTAACTGGTTTTTTTCTTCTATCTACCCAGTCGACTTTTTTATCTCCAGCCAAGAAAGGGATTCTTAAGGAAATTGTCGGCTATGGCCAACTTGGCAAAGCGGTTGGGTGGATGGAGATGCTAACCATTGTGGGCATACTTGGGGGTGCTTTCAGTGGAGCGGTTCTCTTCGATCACTTGGTGGCAGGCAGAGGCGGGTGGGAGACCGCTCAGCTTATTACCTTGGGGATTTGCTTTCTTGCTCTGGTTTCCTGGGTTATTTTTTTGCCCACCCCGTCCACGGAAGCCCCCAAGGCACCGCCATTTTCTCTCTCTGTTATTTTCAGCCACTTCCGTGATCTTGGACAGTTGCTCAAGCGCCCAAGCCTGCGATGGGCAGCCCTGGGGGATGCCTGCTTCTGGGCGGTGGGCGGGTTTTTCTACCTGATACTGGTCAAGTTGTCGGGCGAAGTGACGGTGGGGAAGGTTGGCATGGGTAGCCTCTATGGGTACTGGTTTCTTTTACTCGGTGTAGGGATTATGGCTGGCTGTCTTTTTTGTGGCTATTTGAACAAGGGCAGGATTGAGATTGGGCTCTGTCCGATGGGGGCGGTGGGAATGGCCTTGAGCCTCTGGGTTGTCTACATATCCCACCCCCTCAGTGGGGTTTTTGAGTGCAGCTGTGCATCGCTCGGTTTTTTCGGGGCTTTGTTTTTTGTACCGCTCAATGGTTGCCTTCAGAATCAGGCTGGGGAAGATGAGCGTGGTCGAGTCCTTGCCGCATCCAATTTACTTACTCAGTTGGGCGGGGTCGCCTTGATTGGGGTGCATGCCTGGTTTTCCAATGTGCTAGGGTTGGGGGCCAAGGAAGAAATTCTGATCCTTATATTCCCCCTTGGGGTTATCGCCCTGGTTAGTATGATTTACCAGTTTGAAGATCTTTTACGGGCTTGTTTCCACATTGTCCTAAGGATTTTTTACCGGATCCGGGTTGTGGGGATGGAGAATTTCCCGGAACAGGGTGGTGCTTTGATTGTCAGCAATCATCTTTCTTATGCCGACCCGGTCTTTATCGGTGCCGCCTTTCCTAGAAAGGTTCGATACCTCGCTCATGATGAACTAGGTAGTTCGAAGATTTTGAGGTGCATTTTCCGCTTAACCCGTACCTTGACTCTCTCCCCGAAGCATTCTTTTTCTGCCCTTCGACGATCCATCAAAAGCCTAGTATCCGGCCGTCCCCTTTGCCTTTTTGCTGAGGGTGGAATATCCCGGTTGGGGGTAACCCTACCTTTTCAACGGGGATTTATGCTCCTAGCTAAGCATAGCAAGGTGCCAGTTGTTCCAGCTCACTTGGACGGGGTTTGGGGATCTACCTATAGCTACCAGGGCGGGCGTTTTTTTAAAAAACTTCCGCGGGCATTTCCTTACCGGATAACTGTGAGGTGTGGGTCTCCCATCGACTCATTAGAGGCTAGCCCAGAATCGGTGAGGCGTGCGGTTCTTGACCTTGGTCGTGCTTCTTTTAATGAGCGCGTTCTCGTGGGTCGTGCTGCTCGCCATGCCTTAAGGGAGCGAATCTTTCGAAAACAAAGCGGAATGTTGTTTCGAGACCAAGGTGGAGTGACGGTGAAACGGTCTGATTTCCTGAAGGCGATACGGGATGGAGGAGGTGACTGGCCAGAACCCTACGGGAAATGGGCACAAGCCGTAAACCATCTCCTTGAAGAGAAGAGCGAGTCCAACTGCCTGCCTTGGGCCAATTGGATGCGTTTACAAGAGACCAATCTATTGGACCATCCAAGACTCAAAATTTTGTCGGGCTCACAAGCCTGGGAGGATCAATGGTTCCCCTGGTTTCCTCTGCTTGCTCAGGTTGAGTTTGAGCAGGCTGACTCCGGGGACTGGGTCCAGATTAAGGAGGATGTTTCCTTGCAGATCTGTCACTCGGTGAGTGGATATGCTACTGTCCGTGATGGGTTGGTATCTGTACAACTGCCTGATGAAGAAAGTTTGTCCAATAGCCAGCGTGGTCACAAACAAGGTACCCTCGGCCGACTACTTCCAGGTTATTCTTACAGAATGGAGGATAGGACATTTGTTCTACTGGGTGAGGGAAATGGGGAAGGAATTGTCGGGGTGCAGGGAATGGATGAGGATGGGTTTCTAGTGCCGGAGACTGGCTAGTTCCATGCTTTTCCTCCCTTCCGAGTTGTGATATAAAATTCACTTTTTGTCACATATGTCTGTCTTTCTCAAAGAATCCACCCTATTCGCTCAAGCTATTTCCCGATTGGATGACCGGCCCATTCTGGTACTTGGTCACAAGCGGCCGGATGGGGATTGCGTGGGCTCCCAAGTAGGCCTTACCCGGGCCCTGCTTGCGTTGGGTAAAGATGCCCAGGCGGTTAATCAGGACCCAATTCCGCGAACGCTCAGAAAATTTGCTGAAGGTACTCCCTTCCTATCCCCGGCAGAGGTGAAGGGTGGGCACTATCAAATCATCACGGTCGACTGTGCGGATCATGCTCGGGTGGGAGAGGACTTGTGCAATCGTTTCCCCGAAGTGGAGATGAACATCGACCACCATGTCTCAAATACTCTTTACGGGAAGGAAAACTTTATCTTATCCGATGCATCCGCGACCGGAGAAATCCTGGCAAAATTCTTTTTTGATAGCGGATTTCAAGTGGACAAATGCACTGCAGAAGCCCTCTACTTAGGAATTTGCACCGACACGGGTCAGTTTTGTTACTCCGGTACCAATGGGTCCGTTTTCGAAATCTGCCGGATGCTCTGTGACGCGGGGGTCTGTCCTTCCGAAATTGCCCGCGAACTTTATGAAAAGGAAAAACCAGGTCGTATCCAATTACTTCAGCGCTTTCTGGCTAGCTTTCGCATGGAATTACAGGATCGGGTTTGCGTCGGCTGTATTCACGGGGCCGATTTTCTTGAGACCGGGACTAAACCGGAAGATGCTGAAAATTTTGTAGATTATGCCCGATCCCAAGATGGTGTGCAAATTGCTGTTTTTATTGAGGAGAGAAATGGTCTGATCAAGGGAAGTTTCCGGGCGAAGGATGAAAAGTTTCGGGTGGATATCTTGGCGAAAGAATTTAATGGAGGTGGGCATACTTGTGCTGCCGGCTTTAATGTGAATGGGACATTGGAAGAGCTTTATCCGAACTTGATTGAGACGATTAACCGACATTTAGAACTTGTTGAAACAGGGGAGTTGAATTGAGTACAAGACAAGATATGGAGTTTGAAGGAATCTTATTGGTCGATAAACCTCAAGGTATCACTTCTCATGATGTGGTGGACCGGTTGCGCCGTAAATTGCGGATGAAAAAGATTGGTCACGCTGGAACATTGGATCCTCTCGCTACTGGTTTATTAATCATGCTCATTGGCAAAGCAACTAAGGTATCGCAGTTTCTAATCAGCTTGGATAAGGCCTATGAGGGAACTTTTTTGCTTGGCGTGGAGACTGATAGTCAGGATGCGGATGGTGAGGTGGTTGCTGAAAAACCCTTACCCGTTGATCTGACCAGTGCAATAATTGTTAAAGAAATGCAGAGCTTCCTTGGTGATCAGTATCAAACGCCACCTATGTTTTCTGCCAAAAAGATCGATGGTGTTCCTCTCTATAAAATGGCTCGCAAGGGCAAGACCGTGGAGCGGGAACCCCGTTTTATTCGTGTGAATGAGTTAAGGCTTGAGGGTTGGGAATCTCCTCTTGGTCAGTTCTTTATGGACTGTAGCAAGGGCACCTATGTACGCACGGTTGTTCACGATTTGGGGCAGCGCCTGGGTTGTGGTGCCCACTTGCAAAGCCTTAGGCGCACTCGAATTGATCAATTCTCGATTTCAGATGCTCTTACTCTTGATCAAATTCATGATGTACCGTTGGGAGAATTTCAAAATCGTTTGATTCCTGTAAATCAAGCAGTTCCATCCCACGCACTCTGATGATCGAACGAGTCTTTGACTCGATTTCCAATTTTGGAAGGGAGTGGAAAGAAGAGGTTTGCTTGGCACTGGGAATGTTTGACGGAGTTCACCGTGGGCACCAGGTAGTGCTAGATCAGGCAGTTTCTGAAGCTCGTAGATTTTTGGGCACAAGTGCCGCTCTCACTTTTCCAATGCACCCGGCATCTTTTTTAAGACCAGGTAGAGAACCAGCTTTGGTAATGAGTCCATCGGAAAAAGCGACCAGACTTTTGTCCAGTGGAATGTCGGCGGTGATTATGCATCCTTTTGATCAGGAAATTTCAGAGGTTCCTGCGGATCAGTTTATTGTTTTTTTGAAGGAAAGAATCCCTTTAGTTCACTCGATTTGCGTAGGCAAAAATTTTCGTTTTGGAAAAAACCGGGCAGGGGATTCCATGACTTTAATCCAGTTGGGCTTGGGGGCTGGAATAAAAGTTAAAGTAGCGGAGTCCCTTATCTTGGATGATCTCCCAATAAGTAGTTCTCTCATCCGGGATGCATTATCCCGCGGGGATATGATGAGGGTCAATCAGATGCTAGGTAGAAAATACAAGGTGAGCGGAAATGTACAACCGGGGAAGGCACTTGGTCGGACGATAGGTTTCCCTACTCTCAATGTTACTTGGTCACCCGAGGCAAAACCCGCTTATGGGGTTTATGTTGGTTTTGCCCAGGAATCGAAGGGTGGCCAAAAGATCCCCGCTGTGGCCAACTATGGACTGAGACCTACAGTCAACCAAAGGGATGATTTGCCCATCTTGGAAATTCATTGCCTAGAAAGCCCAGATCTATCGGTTTGGAAAGAAGGTGCTTCCTTATCTATGGAATTGAATGCCATGATCCGATCTGAGAAGAAATTTGATGGTCTTGAAGAGCTAAAATTACAAATCAAGCAAGACTGCGAGGACGCCAGAAAACTATTTTCTGAGGACTTGTAAAGTGGGGGACCAGCAGGTGGTTCGGCCTCCTATTTGGGATCGAACCAAAGGAGTATCTGATTTTGGACATATGCCGCCATCCTTCCACCTTTGATGAAATAGCCAGTTTGCAGGTGGGTCTCCGCCATGTACTCCCACTGATTTTATTGCACCGTTTGCCACAAATAAGATTTGCTTAAAAAGAACTTTCTGCTGCTGGTTGCTAAGAATGAGTGATAGGCAGCCAGGGTGAATCTTAGCCCGCCAAAGAACTTCATCAGCCATCCAGTTTCCCATGCCAGGGAAATAGCGTTGGTCAAGAAGGAGGGCTTTTAGAGGACGTTTGGTATGTCGCTTAAGGGCATTGGATAAAATTTCGAAATTAAATTCCTTACTCAACATGGAAACTGGACGTTCGCTCCACCAAGTAGGAACAGACTTCCCTTGCTCAAGCCTAAGTCGCCCAAATTGCCTGGGATCCCGAAAAACGAGGCATTGATTAGTCTGTGTGAGAAGCAGCGCGTCATGTTTATTTGGAGAATATCCAGATTTTTCGTGGTATAACCATCCAGTCATTCCCAAATGTAAGCCAAGCCACAAATTCCCGGAAAAAGAAAACAGCATTTGTTTACCATGAGTTTGAGCAGATCGAAGTGTTTTTCCCTTAAGCTGTTGGTAGCATGTTCGGTCTTCATCTCTAAAGACTCTAGATATCTTATGAGTGTAAACAGATTGAATCGGTCGATTTAACCCTTTTTCCCACATGGTACATGCATAAGCAACCTCAGCAAGTTCGGGCATGATTTTTAAGAAGTAGTTGAGATCGAAAGAAGGTTTTTGCGAATCTCTCGGTCTACTTTCCGATCCGTTTGAATCTCAATCACACGAACTCCTTTTTCTGGAGGGTGAAGAAGAAAGGATTTGAACTCTTTTTCATTCTTACAGAGATGGTAGGAAACGGAGTGAGCCGAACATAGTTTTTCAAAATTACAATTTTGGGGAGTTGCGAAACATTTTTCAAATTCTGCTAATTGAGAAACTGGGAGATTTTCAAAAATGCCCCCCCCATGGTTATTAATCAAAAAAACGGTAAGAGAACCGATCAGACTAGATGCAAAAAGAAGGGCGTTCGAATCATGTAAAAAGGCAAGATCCCCGGTAAGGAGGAAAACAGGATTTTCCGCTAAATGAGCTAGTCCCATGGTAGTGGCCAAGGTCCCATCGATCCCATTGACTCCACGTGCACCAAATAACTTTCTATTCAGGTTGCTTGCTTTCCAAAACCACTCCATATCCCGGATAGGCATACTATTCGCACAGTAAAATAAGGACTCTTTGGGCAGATGTTGTGAAAGAATACGTGCAATTTTAGATTCGGAATTAAATGGAAGGGCTTCCAATCTCGTCTGGAGCTTGGTTTCGATGAATAGTTCAGCTTCGGTCCATTTTTTTAACCAATCGGCAGACGGTTTAGATAACCTTAATTTTGATAATTGATTGAAAGGGAGAGCCTCGGAACGGGAGGTGCCATTGAGCGGGTCGACCTTTCTTCCACTGGGTTCAATCACAAAGCGTTCCACTCCACTTTGTTCAATCCAACCGCGAAGAGTTTTCGAGGTGGGTAGGGGACCGAGTAAAATAAAAAGGTCCGGTTGTACAGAATTGAGAAACTCTGGGCATCTCAACATGTTTTCGTATCGGAGAATTCGGGAGGGATGATCCTGTTCTCTTAGAGGGCTGAGAGAATCGCACAAAATGGGTATGGAATCGAAAGAAACAGGAAGGTCTGCTAAACAATTTAGCCCGGCTATGATAACTGGGCGTTGGGCATGCTTTAGGTCAATAAGGTCAGGAGTGTGATTCAATGAAGGTGCAACTGCGACTTTGGGGCTTGGGTCCAGGAGGGGTATTTCGGGAAGGTCCGTTGAACTGGGCCAAAGGGGTTCTCGAAAAGCAAAATTTATGTGTACAGGGCCTGGGGTTTGTGAGGTCGCCAGGGCATAGGCATTGGAAATCAAACCTTGTAAGTTTGTGAGCGAATGAAAATCTTCAGCTGGTATAGGTGCAGGGAAAAATTTTCGAACAAAAGAACCGAATAAATTTTCTTGGTTGATCGTTTGCCCAGCTCCGCATTCCTGGAGTTCCGGAGGGCGGTCTGCGGATAAAAGTAGGAGGGGTACACCAGAGTAGGAAGCTTCCGTAACAGCAGGGAACCAGTGGGCAGGTGCAGAGCCAGATGTGCAAATGAGAGCGGTTGGGATACAGGTGCGCTTGCTATGACCTAAGGCTAGAAACGCTGCAGTCCTTTCATCTAATACCGCGAAACACGATAGACGAGCCTCCTGTTCACACCCGAGGACAAGAGGCGTGGATCGCGATCCAGGGGAAAAAAATACAACTTCAACCCCAATGTCAGCCAAACTTCGGGCAATGGTGTGCCCCCAAAAAAAGTTAGCTTGGGCAGGGGAGTCGGGTACGCTTGTCATTCAACCTGGAAGATTAGGGCTTCCAGTGATGACTTCAAGCATGGCTTGCAGTTTCCAATCTGTCTCTTGTTTTTCATGTGCGGGGATCGAACCATCGACAATTCCAGCACCAGCATACAAGGTTAGGGAGTTTCTAAACAACCTTCCACAACGGATAGGAACAATGAATTCTGCTCGCCCCCGGGAATCCATCCATCCAGCAACCCCAGAATACCAGCCACGGGGATGTTTTTCTATCTCAGCAAGTTTGGTAAGGGCAGGCAATCTTGGGCTCCCTCCCATTGCAGGGGTTGGATGTAATGCGGATAAAATTTCAAATGGATGAAGTCCGGAAGGTATGTTCCCTTTAACAGGAGTCCGAACATGTTGGAGATTGGCGAGACGAAGCAAACGGGGCAGACCTTGATGAAGGTTGCTTACGCCCACGGATGCAAGGCGACGATGAATACTTTCGATAACAAGGTTATGTTCATGAACCTCTTTTTCTCGAGCTAAGAGGGTTTTCCCCCAATGGGCATCTTTACCCGCGGATAGGCCTCGGGGTGCAGAACCGGCCAGAGCTTCCGTCCTTAGTTTGTTACCGCTAAGATGAGCTAGAGTTTCAGGACTGGCCCCGACCCAGGTTCCGTGGTTGGGTGCTGAAAGACTGAAGGCGTGGCAGTCAGGGAATTTTGCTCTTAATCCATGAGCGATCGAAAAGGGGCAAAGCTTTCTCTGCACATCGAAAGTTAATTGCCTGGCAAGTACAATTTTGGAAACCCTTCCGGAACTAATTTCATCGAGAGCATGGGTAACGCCGTCGATATAATCAAAATTTTCCTTCGATTTGCCTAGTGGGAAAGTTTTGCTTTCCGCAGGATTGCTCTGTTCATAGGTAAGCCCAATCATCGATTTGAGTCTGCCCATCAGTTCAGCCTGAATTTGCTCAGGGATAGAATCCGGTCTAATCTCGGTATTGAGAACTATAAAATGTTGCCCTCGCTGGTTGATCACTTGCCACCGAGGAAGAAAGACCGAAAGGGCGGGTAGGCCAGAATGTCTTTGTTCGGACTCAAAAGTAGCATTCAAAAAGATAGTAGGCCCTGTTCCAGCAAGCGGGGCATCGCCAGCCCTTTCTACGGATTGCAAAATGGTGTCAGACCAGATTTTAGCATGTTGAAAACGGTCTGCTCCTTGAAACTCTGCTTGAGCAAGATATTCTCCACAGGCGATAGAGAACTCATCGGTGGATTTCTCAAAGTAGCAGTGAGGGTTTTCCGGACGGTGAAGAGATTCGAGTAATGCGAGAGGGTCGGAGAAGGTGGTTTTGTAGGAAATAGAACAGAACAGCTTCCCATGACTGGCCTTGGACTTCTCGACTAGATTGTGAAAATAACCGGTTAAGTCGTCCGTCGGTTTGCAATGGGCAGGTGCGGTAAAAGCGGTGACCGGCATTACTCAGAGTGGCTAGATGTAAGATCGCTTGGTGGATGCACCGGGTCATGTCCCCCCGGGTGCATTGGATTGCATCGGCAAATCCGGAGGAGGGAACGAGTCATAGCTTTATGAAGGGGAAGGGTCTGAAAGCACTCGAGAGCAAATTCAGAACAGGTGGGATGAAAGCGGCACCGGGCGTAGGGACCAAAGATTATTTGCTTAACTGGGGAAACGAAACGATAGGCCCTTATGCAAACCAGAAATGGAAAAGATAAGATTTGCTGAAGGGTAAAAGTTTGAGAAATAACATTCACAGTATTTTTCCTATCTGACGGAGATCGATCGGACAAATTGCTCATGTCCAATGTAATTCAGATCAAGAACCGATGACCCGTGACTTGGGTAAAGATTTTGAAGAGATTTCCTCTCTGATCGCTGAGACAGCAGAATCGATCGAATGGGGTCCGTCCAGTTCAGGATTACTTCTTGAACGTAAGGAAACTTTATTTTCCTCTGCTTCTCTTTTACCAATAATCATCATGTGTGGGATTTTGTCGGTCTCTGCACGACGGATTTTTGCACCCAATTTTGCCGATTGTCCATCCACACTGGACCGCACACCTTTAGACTTAAGTTTCATCAGACATTCTTCCGCATAAGGAATCATTTCATCGTTCATTGGAAGAATTCTGACCTGCTCAGGTGCAAGCCATGTTGGGAAGTTTCCACCAAAGTGCTCAATCAATACTCCGCAAAAGCGCTCCATGGAACCAAAAGGTGCACGGTGGATCATTACGGGACGATGATCTCTGTTATCGCTCCCGATATAAGAAAGGTCAAAACGTTCGGGTAGGTTGTAATCGACCTGTACTGTACCAAGTTGCCATTCCCGTCCGATCACATCCTTAACCACAAAATCAATTTTTGGCCCGTAAAATGCCGCCTCACCAAGTTCCTCCTCATAATCGACCCCAAGGGTTTGCACCGCATGGCGAAGGGCAGTCTCTGCTTTGTCCCATGCCTCGGGAGCACCGACATACTTATCAGAGCCAGGATCGCGTAAGCTCACCCGAACGCGGTAATCATTCATTCCGAGGGTGGAGAAGACCAGTTTGACCAGACTCAGGCAGCCCTGTATCTCATTTTGTAATTGGTCTTCGCGGATAAACAGGTGGGCATCATCCTGAGTAAATCCACGTACGCGGGTCATACCATTAAGTTCGCCAGATTGTTCCCAGCGGTAAACCGTTCCAAATTCCGCCAGTCGGACAGGGAGGTCGCGGTAAGAGCGTTGTTCGGATTTAAAGATGCGGATATGCATCGGGCAGTTCATGGGTTTGAGCAGATACCCGTCGATCTCCCCTTTTTCCAGTTTATTGGAAAGATCGGAGCAGGTGCATCCTTCCTCCGCCAATTCATCCAAGTACTCGCGATGAATAATCGGTGGGTACTGCGAGTCCTGATAGTAGGGGAAGTGTCCTGATGTACGGTAGAGATCAAGCTTGCCGATATGAGGGGTATAGACTTGGGAATATCCCTGCTGGTTGAGTTGCTCGGTAATAAACCCCTCAAGTTCCTGACGGATGATGGCCCCGTTTGGTTTCCAAAGGACAAGGCCTTGCCCAACCTGTTCGTCGATATGAAAGAGACCGAGATCTTTTCCAATTACCCGGTGGTCGCGCTTTTTTGCCTCCTCCAAACGAGCCAGGTGCTGGGCGAGTTCATCTTTCGTCGGGAAAGCGGTTCCATAAATCCTTTGCAACTGTTTTTGGGAGGAATCCCCACGATGGTAGGACCCGGCAACATGAAGTAATTTGAAAGCTTTGATCTTTTTGGTGTAAGAAACATGGCTACCAGCACAAAGATCGAGAAATTCTCCATTGCGATAGAAGGAAATAGTTTCCCCTGTGGGGATGTCATCAAGCCTGCCCAGTTTGTACTCGGTCTGGTTCATTTCTTTGATCATCGATACAGCCTCATCCCGACTCACTTCCAGTCTTTCAAAACGCTGATTTTCTTTGATCACTTTACCCATTTCCTCCTCGATTTTTTGAAGAACATCGGGAGTGAAAGGAATTTCTGAATCAAAGTCATAGTAAAAGCCGGAATCGGTGGGTGGACCAATATCCAGCTGGGTATTCGGGTACAAGCGGAGAACCGCAGTAGCGAGAACATGAGCGGCGGAATGGCGGATTTCCTCTAAGGGGGACATTTCCTTCATGCGGAAATGTTATACTTTTTCACTTGGCACCCTGCAATGCCAAATGGGGTACGGATGGAATCGATGGATGAGGAACCTCCTAAGCGTCAAAGCCAAGATTCGGACGCAACCACTTAATTGCCTGTTTGGTTTCCCATCCCTTTCGTTTCGCGTAGTCCTCAACTTGATCCCTGCCCAAACTGCCCACATTGAAATATCTGGCTTCAGGGTGCGAAAAATAAAGGCCTGATACGGAGCATCCTGGATTCATTGCCCGCGACTCGGTAAGTTCGAGGCCGATGGTGTCTTTTGCATTTAACAACTCCCAAATAAAGTCTTTTTCGGTGTGGTCTGGTTGACAGGGGTAACCTGCTGCTGGGCGAATCCCTCGATACTTCTCAGCGATAAGATCTTGTTTGCTTAAACCTTCAGCTTGACCAAACCCCCATAAATCTCGGATCTTTTTGTGAGCATATTCGGCTGTGGCTTCGGCAAATCGGTCTCCCAAGGATTTGACTAGAATAGAAGTGAAGTCGTCATTTTGAGCTTTATATTGGTCTGCGAGTATATCGACTTCCTTCCCTGCATTGACCGCAAATGCTCCCAGGTAATCCATACGACCGGATGATTTGGGGGCAATATAGTCGGATAAGCAGAATTGTGGTTGATTAGGGATGACCTGCTGGCGCCTTACAAAACAAAAGGATCCTAGCTTGTGATCCTTGGATAAATCAGAAAATAATTCCACATCGTCCCCACAACTGTGGGCCGGCCAAAGACCAACAACAGCCTGGCAGGAAAAGAGCTTTTGTTCGGTAATTTCTTGGAGAAGTTCCTGAGCCTGATCAAATAATTTTTTCGCTTCTTCGCCTGATTCTTTCTTTTCGAAAATTTGAGGATAGGTACCCTTAAGTTCCCAGGCCCAGAAAAAGGGAGACCAATCAAAAAATTCGAGCACCTCTTCGAGTGATGGTTCGAAATAATGAGTTCCTAAATTATCGGCTAATGGGCTGGCTATCTCCTGTTTTTGCCAATCAAAATTTAAGCCTTTGGATCTAGCTTCGGAAAGGGAAAGAAGAGGCCGTTCTCCCTGCTCCTCGTATTGTTTACGAATGCGGGACTGATCTGCTTTTAAATCATCGATATACTTTGTCGATTTCTGAGGATGAAGCACATCATTACACACGTTGACAACCAAGGAAGCATCCGGCACTTGAATGACTGGAGATTCATAGTGAGGAGCGATTTTGATGGCCGTGTGAGCACGACTGGTAGTAGCTCCTCCAATAAGTAAGGGGATTTTTAGGCCAAGCCTTTGCATTTCCTTAGCATTATCAATCATTTCATCAAGGGATGGAGTAATCAGCCCACTCAGTCCAAGAACATCGGCGCCGTGTTTAGCAACTGCCTCTAAAATTTTGTCACAGGATACCATTACGCCCAAATCGATCACCTCCCAATTATTACAGGCAAGAACGACACCCACGATATTTTTACCAATGTCATGAACATCTCCTTTTACAGTAGCAATCACCATGGTACCTCGCTTCCCGGAGCCCGAAGCATCCTTTTCCTTTTCCATGAATGGTTCGAGGTAGGCGACAGCTTTTTTCATCACCCGGGCACTCTTAACCACCTGAGGGAGAAACATCTTTCCATCCCCGAAAAGATCACCCACAACCTTCATCCCATCCATTAAAGGACCTTCGATTACATCAAGGGGGCGGCCTAATAATTGGCGTGCTTCTTCGGCATCCTCTTCAGCATAATCGCCAATTCCTTTGACTAATGCATGAGTTAGACGCTCAGCTACAGGTTTTTCGCGCCAACTAAGATCCGGTCCTTCTGACTTCCGGTTTTCGTTTTGGTCTTTGATGCTTTCTGCATGGGCCAGCAGTTCCTCGCCAGCATTTTTGGATTTATTTAAGACAACGGCTTCCACCCTTTCCCTGAGCTCCGGCTCGATTTCGTCGTAAACTGCGAGCATACCGGCGTTGACAATTCCCATGTCGAGCCCGGCTTGGCATCCATGATAAAGGAAACTTGCATGCATCGCCTCGCGGACAAGGTTATTTCCGCGAAAGGAAAAGGACACATTACTGATCCCTCCACTAGTCCGGGCATGAGGGCAGCGTTTCTTGATCTCCCGAACCGCATCAATAAAATCTAGACCATAGGCATTATGCTCATCCATCCCTGTGGCAAGGGTGAGTACATTGGGGTCAAAAATTATATCCCATGCTGGGAAATGGACCTCATCAACCAGAATTTTATAAGCTCGTTCACAGATTCTTACTTTGTCATCGAGCGTGGCTGCCTGTCCCTTTTCATCAAAAGCCATTACAACCACAGCGGCCCCATACCTCATGGCTAAGCGGGCATGCTTCTTAAAGGTCTCTTCCCCTTCTTTAAGACTAATCGAATTAATGATGCACTTTCCTTGAATGACTTTCAGCCCTGCCTCGATTACAGACCATTTTGAACTGTCGATCATAATGGGCACCCGAGAAATGTCGGGCTCCGAAACAACCAGGTTGAGGAATTTGGTCATGCACTCTTCGCCATCAAGGAGGGCGGCGTCAAAGTTTACATCGATGATATTGGCCCCGTTCTCCACTTGTTGCTTCGCGATCTTGAGTGCGGAGTCATAGTCACCTTCTTCGATTAGTTTTTTAAATTTTGGGGATCCAGTAACATTGGTGCGTTCACCCACCATGATGAGGGATTTGGATTCCCCCTTTATCTCAAATGGTTCCAATCCGCTTAGGCGCATCGCAGGGTCGATCTTGGCTACTTCTCTGGGTGCAGCTTCTTTTAATTTTTCGGCGATCGCATGAATGTGAGGAGGAGTGGTTCCACAGCAGCCACCTGCCATATTGAGTAGCCCTTCATCGGCGAAAGTAAAAAGGGCACCGGCTGTATCCTCTGGTTTTTCGTCATATCCAGTCGGGGCAAGAGGGTTGGGGAGACCCGCATTTGGGTAGCAGTGTACAAAGCAATCCGAATTTTTGGAAAGAGCTTGTAGGTAGGGTCTCATCGCATCGGCACCCAGAGCACAGTTTAACCCAACACCCAAGGGGTTAGCGTGGGCAATCGAGTTCCAGCAAGCTTCCGTGGTTTGTCCGGAAAGAGTTCGTCCGGAGGCATCCGTAATGGTGATGGAGAGAATAACCGGGAGGCGATTTCCCGATTGATCGAAGAAATTTTCCAAGGCAAAGATTGCCGCCTTTAGGTTGAGGGTATCAAAGGTGGTCTCGGGCATCAAAATATCGACACCTCCTTCCACGAGAGCTTTGATTTGGGAAAAGTAGGCATCGACCAACTGATCGAAAGTCACATTTCGTTTTGAGGGATCATTTACATCTGGAGAGAGTGAGGCGGTACGATTTGTTGGACCGATCGCACCTGCAACGAATCTGGGGCGTGAAGGATCCTTTCTCATTGCCTCATCGGCTGCTTCCCTTGCTAACTTTGCGGATGCCACATTGAGGTCGTGTACCACTTCTTCAAGATGGTAATCCTCCATCGCAATACTGGTGGCACTGAAGGTATTGGTTTCAACCAAGTCACTTCCTGCATCGAAGTAGGACTGATGGATCTTCCTGATTACATCGGGTCGGGTAAGGCTAAGAAGGTCGTTGTTTCCCTTGAGTTCACCCTTGTGATTTTTAAACAAGTCACCTCGGAAATCTTCTTCCACCAGTTTCTCCTGTTGAATCATCGTTCCCATTGCCCCGTCTAGGATAAGAATCCTACGGTTCAGAATGTCTCGTAAATCTTTTTCTGAAGGTCTTGTGTCCGAAAAATTACTCATAAACGTATCAACATATCATGATGCGATGATGCGTTTTGCCAAACAAATTCATAATATAAGAGCTTGTTAAGGAGTGAATGATTGTTTTTGCCAAGTGTCCAAAAATAGTTCATGGGTTATGGTTTTGTTTTCGGGATGTAGCGTAGTCTGGTTAGCGCGCCTGCTTTGGGAGCAGGAGGCCGTGAGTTCGAATCTCACCATCCCGACCATTTTTTTCCCTTCTATTCTTCCCCTTATACTTTTTTAACTGGGTATTGTATTATGGATCATGACACTTACGGAATCTCCCGCTGGGGAGATGGATTAGTCGGTATACTCCCCAATGGAAATATTGGTCTTCATGATCCACTATTTCCGAATAATCAGCCTGTTGATTTGGCCGGAGTAATCCAGAAGCTTGAGAAAAGAGGAATCCAAACACCTGTTCTTCTCAGGGTCTCTAATTTTTTAGAGCACCGCATACAGGTAATTAATGAAAGTTTTAACGAGGCGATCCAACAAGTTGGCTATCGCGGGAAATACCGTGGAGTTTTCCCGATAAAGGTTAACCAACAGGCACATGTAGTGGAGCGCATTTCTGAGTACGGGGAGCCTTATCATTTCGGACTGGAGGTGGGTTCCAAAGCTGAACTCCTGATTGCTCTATCCCAAAATGTAAACCCAGAAGCTTTGATTATTTGCAATGGGTACAAAGATTCTGAATTTATTCGGCTTGCCTTGCTCTCTTCGAAGTTGGGCATGCGAACGGTCATTGTTATGGAAAGTGTTCGCGAACTGAACTTGATCATTGAGGTTTCTCGCGAGCTTGGCATTCCTCCCACTCTTGGCGTGCGGGTCAAACTGGTTAATGTGGTGAGCGGTTACTGGTCGGCAACCAGTGGAGACCGTTCTTCCTTTGGGCTTTCCATTGCTCAGGTAGTCGAGGTTGTCGAAATCCTACGCCGGGAAAATCTTCTCGATGCTTTGGTTCTCCAGCATTCCCATCTTGGAAGCCAGGTTCCTAATATGATCGAAATTCGTAAGTTTGCTCAGGAAGCGAGCAGGTTATTTATTGAAATTAAGAAGCTTGGTGCCAATCTCCAATACTTGGATCTAGGAGGAGGCTTGGGAGTTGATTACACTGGAGAAAACTCATCCAGCCCCAACTCGATCAATTATTCCTTGGAAGAATATTGCTACAGTGTGGTTGAGACAGTTGGTTTTGAGATGAATGATGCGGGTTTTGACCATCCATGTATTGTTACGGAAAGTGGACGTGCCTGTGTAGCCCAATCTTCCATGCTTCTTTTCAGTGTCTTGGAAAGCACAAGTTATGAAAGCGACGGGGTGGTTTTGGCAGAAGAAGGGGATCATCCTCTCTTATGCTCCCTAATCGAACTGTCTGATGGATTATCCAATGATAACTTACTCGAATCCCTCAATGATGCTACCTACTACCGGGACGAATTAAGGGCTCTTTTTCGAAGAGGAAGGCTTTCTTTGCCTGTACTTGCACGAGCGGAGCGAGCCCATCAGAGAATACTAGGGCAAATTAGGGTAAGGATGGAAAGCCTGGATGATGCGGAATGGAGCGAAGAGCTTAACCAACGAGTTCAAGGAATGGCGGATATATATCATTGTAATTTTTCCCTTTTCCAGAGTCTTCCTGATGTTTGGGCAATTGATCAACTACACCCAATTATTCCGCTGACCCGTTTAAACGAGAAGCCAGATCGAAATGCGGTTCTTTGTGATGTGACCTGTGATAGCGATGGTCGGATCGACCGTTTTGTAGTTGCAGATGGGGTATCCGATTGTTTGCCATTACACAGTCTCGATGAAAATGAGGAGTATTATCTGGGAGCATTTTTTGTGGGTGCATATCAGGAAACTCTTGGAGATTTGCATAATCTTTTTGGGGATACCAATGTGGTTACCATTCGGCTCAAGGAAAAGGGCGAGTTTGAACTCCTCGATGAAGTGGAGGGGGATACCGTTTCTGAAGTTCTTAGTTATGTGGAATACGAACCCAAAAGACTTCTTGAAAAGTTTAAGGCGAGAGCAGAGCGTGCCGTCAAAGATCATGGTGCCTCACTTGAAGAATTAAAGGAATTAGTTTCCACATACCGTGAGAGTTTGCGGGGATATACATACTACGAATCAGACTAACCAAGGATAAATTATGTCGAAAGTATTGGTCATAGGAGCCGGCGGAGTCGGTTCGGTTGCCGTTCATAAGATGGCTCAATTGCCAGAGGTCTTCTCTTCCATCACTTTGGCCAGCAGGCGTGAGTCATCCTGTCAAAAAGTAGCCAAGTCAGTTGAGGAAAGATTTGGGGTAAAAGTAGAAACTGCCGAAGTTGATGCCGATTTTGTCGAGCAAACTACCCGGTTGATCGAAAGGGTCAAACCCGACCTCTTGGTCAACCTCGCTCTTCCTTATCAGGATCTTACCCTGATGGATGCGTGCTTAGAAACAGGTACTCCTTATTTGGATACCGCAAATTATGAACCCAAGGATGAGGCGAAATTTGAGTACCGCTGGCAGTGGGAATACCAGGAGAGATTTGAGAAAGCTGGGCTGATGGCTTTGCTCGGTTCCGGTTTTGATCCGGGAGTGACCAATGTTTTTACCGCATGGTTACGCAAGCATCACTTTGATCGGATCGATACCCTTGATATTTTGGACTGCAATGGAGGGGATCATGGCCATCCATTTGCAACCAATTTTAATCCGGAAATTAACATCAGAGAAGTAACGGCACCGGCTAGACATTGGGAAGATGGCAATTGGGTGGAAACTCCAGCTCTTTCTTACAACCATACTTTTGATTTCCCTCAAGTTGGAGAGAGAAACATGTACCTCATGTATCATGAGGAATTAGAATCCTTGGTGAAGCACTTTCCGGAAATCCAAAGAGCTCGCTTTTGGATGACTTTTGGTGATGCATACCTAAAGCATTTGGAAGTACTTCAAAATGTCGGACTTACTTCCATTGAGCCAGTCATGTACCAAGGGCATGAAATTATACCTCTGCAATTTTTGAAAGCTGTGCTTCCAGATCCTGGAGGACTGGGTGAGCGTACCAAGGGAAAGACCTGTATAGGAAACATTGTGACTGGGGAAAAATCTGGGCAATCCGTTACGAAATACCTTTTTAATGTGTGCGATCACGAGGAGTGCTTCCGTGAGGTCGGTAGTCAGGCAGTTAGTTACACCACCGGAGTGCCAGCTATGATAGGTGCAGCTCTTGTGGTCCAAGGAATATGGCAGGGTAGGGGTGTTTTTAATATGGAGCAAATGGATCCTGATCCATTCATGGATATGCTCAATCATCACGGTCTGCCCTGGGAAGTTCGTGATTTGGATCAAGCACCTCAGTTCTGATGCTACCCACTCAAAGTGGGGGTCCAGGTGCATTCTCCCATTTCGATCTAAATCGAGTTCCTAGTCCATCCTATGTGGTGGATGAACAAAAGATTCGTTCCAACCTCGAAGTTCTGCGTAATATTGGAAACCAATCAGGGGCTAAGGTACTACTCGCGCTCAAAGCATTTTCAATGTGGTCTTTGGCGAGCCTTGTTAGTGAGTATTTAGACGGGTGTTGTGCCTCGGGTCTGTGGGAGGCAAGATTGGCGACGCAAAAAGGATTTATTCAGAACCGAAAAACTCAAATTCTCTCCACATTTTCACCAGCTTTCCAGCCAGCGGAATTGGAAGAAATCTGTGCGTTGACGGATCATCTCATTTTTAATCATCCATCTGCATATGGGGTGGAACAAGCACGTAAAAGTGGAGTTTCTGTTGGGTTGAGGATTAATCCCGAAATTTCATTGGGTCTCGACCCTAAATATGATCCTTGTGCGGAAAATTCCCGCTTAGGATATCCGGTCAGCAAACTTTCTCCAACCGACCTTGAGGGATTCGACGGCTTACATTTTCATACTCTTTGTGAGCAAAATTTTTTGCCTCTTGAAAAGACTTGGAGGAAAATTGAACAGGACCTTGGGAGTTCATTGAGTAATTTTAAGTGGATAAACTTAGGAGGTGGTCATCACTGCACCCGCGAAGATTATGATCGGGAGGCCTTAGTCATTCTGATTCAGGAGATCAGTCAAAAATATGGATGTCAGGTCTACCTTGAGCCGGGAGAAGCGGTGGCACTCGATGCTGGCATTCTGGTGGGAACCGTTCTCGATTTGATGGATGGAGAAAAAACGCATGCATTATTGGACTTGAGTGCGACCTGTCATGCACCCGATGTGATAGAAGCTCCTTATCGTCCTGCATTGCTAGGCGAATCAAAGGAGGGAGGGTATCAGTATTTTTTGGGAGGAGCCAGTTGCCTGACAGCTGATAGCTTTGGTTTATATCAATTGGGAGTACCTTTGAATCGAGGTTCCAGAGTAGCCTTTTTGGACCAAGCTCATTACACAATGGTAAAAACAAACACTTTCAATGGCGTTGCTCTCCCTTCGATTGCTCTTTGGAACTCAACATCTGACCAGTTAACGATAACCAAAAAATTTGGCTATGAAGAATTCGTGAATCGATTGTCATGAACGAAAAATTAAAGATGCAATTTTTGGGTTCAGAATTAGGTGAAGATGAAAATAATGAGGAGTCCGCTCGCTTCCATATCATTCCATGTCCATTGGAAAAAACAGTTTCTTATGGCTCAGGGACTGCCCAAGGTCCGCGAGCTTTGATTGAGGCGAGTTGGGAGTTAGAGAGGTCTTCAGTGTGTGAGCAGGGAATCTTCACCCAGGATGCAATTGACTGCGCCGTCAGTCATAGGGAATGCCTTGATCAACTGCGACAGCGTACAAAATCTGTGGCTAGCCAATCTAAAGTGCCGATCACTTTGGGCGGTGAACATTCTTTGAGTTGGGCGGCGGTGCAAGGGGTTGGAGATGCCTTGGGAGAGAAGATAGGAATCTTACAATTTGATGCCCATGCGGATCTTCGAAATTGTTACATGGGAGAAGTTCACTCTCATGCCAGTGTGATGAATCTTTTAGTTAAAGAGGGGCATAGATTGGCTTCCTTTGGGGTGCGTGCTCTTTGTGGGGAGGAAAGAATTTCCCGAAATGATCATGGAGTGTTTTTTATCGATGGAGAGGAACTGGTTCGAGGAGATATTCGGGTGGTGAACTTACCCAAGGATTTTCCAAGACATGTTTATTTAAGTTTTGATTTGGATGGATTGGACCCAAGCATCATGCCTGCTGTGGGTACTCCCGTTCCAGGGGGGCTAGGTTTTTATCAAGCCATTGATTTGGTTGAATCCGTATTAAAGGGGCGAAAATGTGTTGGGTTGGATATGGTCGAACTCGCTCCTATTAAAAATGATCTTGTGTCTCCATACACAGCTGCCTGTCTACTTCAAAGATTTTTATCATTTGTTTAAATAATTTTGTTCCCAAACTTGACCTAGCAACCAAATCGGATCGATATTTGGGTACATGTTCAAAGAGTACCTATGGGGAAAAAGCAAAATCATTGAGACGAGGATTCCTGATCCTGATGATTGGGTGCCGGAATTATTGCAAAATTTTCACAAGAATCAGGATAAGTGTGTTTTTTCCCATAAAATAAGTGGGAGGTGGGAAAACAGTTACCTACCGATTGATCTGGTACCCCAAGCCCGTATTCCGATTAGGTATGCTAGGGATATCGGTGTAGAAAAATTCTCACGCTCCCTTTGTATGATTTATCAGCCGTTGGAAGAAAGTGAGAGTTCCAAGTTTCCTTTTTGGTTTAATTCTTCCATGCCAGGGGAATCGACGGGTTTACACGATCATGCTCATCTCGCTGCCTTGTCAGGGGTCGTATACCTAAGTTGCCTGAGTAAGTCGGGTAATATTTACTTTCATCTGGATGGTCTACCTGAATTGGAGATTATGCCAGAGGTGGGTAAACTTATTTTATTTGAACCCTGGATGAGGCACGGGGTTCGTATCAATCAAAGCAGTCATCCAAGGCTTTCACTTGCCTTCAATTTACAACCCTTTCCACTTCCTGTTGTGGGTTTGTAATCCTAATAGAATTTCAATAGATAGAAATTCTCGTATGTTCCCTTTTTATTTTATTAATAATTTCGTTGTGAATGTTGTTTTAAGTGGTCATAACTGATTCGTTTTTTTCCTAACAAATCCCCCCATAAATCATGACCCAAGCAACTGATTCTTTTGAAGAAATCGAGTCTGCCGTTGTTCGTTTCGCAGGCGACTCGGGAGATGGTATGCAAACTATCGGTGAACGCTTTACAGATTCCAGTGCATTTGCTGGAAATGATATTGCAACCCTCCCTGATTTCCCAGCCGAGATCAGAGCCCCCGCTGGAACGTTGGCCGGAGTTTCCGGATACCAATTGCAATTTGGCAGCCGTTCGATCCTCACCCCAGGAGACGAGCCGGATGCACTGGTTGCGATGAATCCGGCTGCATTGAAAGCCAACATTGCGGATCTCCCGGAAGGTGGATTGCTCGTTGTAAATGTGGATTCATTTAAATCAATGAATCTTAAGAAGGCAGGCTATGAAAGTAACCCATTAGAGGACGAAGATTTTCGCAAAAAGTACCAGCTAATCGAGCTTGACCTAACCACGCTTACCAAAGAAGCACTTACCGATAGCCCTCTTAAACCATCCGATAAGGCTCGTTGTAAAAATTTCTTTGCTCTTGGTTTTATGTGTTATGTTTATGGCAGACCCCTTGAGCCTACCTTAAACTTTTTTAATCAAAAGTGGGGTAAGAAATTGCCTGAAGTTGCCGATGCCAATTCGACTGCTCTCAAAGCGGGCCACAACCTTGGGGATACCATGGAAACCGCTCGAAACCGGTATCAACTTGCTAAGGCTGCGGTTCAACCTGGTGTTTACCGCAAAATCTCTGGCAACGAAGCGACTGTGTATGGATTAGTTGCTGGAGCCCAATGTGCAAATCGTGAATTACTCTATTCTGGCTACCCAATCACGCCTGCTTCACCCGTTTTAGAGGGATTGTCCGCACTTAAGAAATTTGGTGTAAAAACGGTTCAGGCCGAAGATGAGATTGCAGCAATGGGTGTTGCGATCGGAGCAAGCTTTGCGGGTGATTTATCCGTTGTTGCAACCAGTGGTCCAGGAATGTGTCTCAAGAGCGAGTTTATCGGTTTAGCCAGTATTACTGAATTGCCTGTCATAATCTGTAATGTACAGCGGGGTGGACCAAGTACCGGATTGCCCACTAAGACGGAACAAAGCGATCTTTTACAGAGTCTCTTCTCCAGGCATGGGGATTGTCCATTACCTGTAATCGCCGCTCACTCACCTTCAGATTGCTTTGACTGTGCAGTTGAAGCTTGTCGAATTGCCCTTACTTACTGCACACCAGTTATTTTTCTCAGTGATCTTTATGTGGCTAATGGGGCAGAGCCATGGCTTGTGCCCAATGCCTCTGACTTACCCAAGATTCATGTAAAATTTGCCGATCCTAGTGAGCCGTACATCTCTTTCAAAAGAAACCCTGAAACCTTAGCCCGTACTCAGGCGATTCCAGGACAACCTGGATTAGAGCACAGAATTGGTGGTCTTGAAAAATCGGAAGATGGTGGTGTGAGCTATGATCCTGAAAATCATGAGAAAATGACCCATCTTCGTGCAGATAAAGTCGAGCGTATAGCAGACTCCTTGCCTCCGCTTGAATTACATGGAGAAGATCAGGGTGATTTACTGGCGATCGGGTGGGGTGGTACTTATGGGGCGATCACTTCTGCGGTACAAGCTATGCAAGCTGAAGGTTTTTCTGTTTCGAGTGTACACCTCAGGCACCTAAATCCACTCCCCAAAGACTTAGGCGATATTATTGGCCGATTCAAAAAAGTGATCGTTCCTGAGTTGAATTTAGGGCAACTCAGTTTGATTCTTCGGGCAAAGTACCTGGTGGATGCGATCCCTCTAACCAAGGTTCAGGGTAAACCTTTTAAAGTCTCCGAATTAAGGACTGCTTTTCACAAAGAATTATCTTAACCGATTAAAATTTAATGAGTACAACTAACACTGAAGAAAGCAGCCTGACCAAAAAGGATTTCGTTACTGAAAATGATGTCCGCTGGTGTCCGGGATGTGGAGACTACGCCATTTTAAACGCAGTTCAGCGAACTTTACCTGATTTAGGTGTGCCCAAAGAAAAATTTGTAGTGGTGAGCGGTATCGGATGTTCGAGTCGCTTTCCTTACTACATGAACACCTATGGGTTTCACACCATCCATGGCCGTGCACCCACCGTGGCAACAGGAGTGAAGTCTGCTAACCCAGATTTATCTGTCTGGATGGTTACCGGGGATGGCGATGGCTTATCTATTGGTGGCAATCATTTGATGCACCTCCTACGCCGGAATCTCGATATCAATGTACTGCTTTTCAATAACCGGATCTATGGCTTGACCAAAGGGCAATACAGCCCTACCTCCGAGGTGGGGAAAAAGACCAAAAGTACCCCAGCTGGTTCCCTCGATTATCCGATTAACCCTTTGTTATTTGCGCTGGGTAGTGAGGCAACCTTTGTCGCCCGGACAACAGATACGGATCAAAAACACATGGTGGAAACCTTCAAGGCGGCACATGCACACAAAGGAACATCCTTTGTGGAAATCTTTCAGAACTGTGTGATATTTAACAACCATGCATTCGACACAGTGACTGGTAGAGAGGTTAGGAGTGAACAGGCCCTTATGTTGGAAGATGGAAAACCTTTGCGTTTCGGTGAAAACAAAGGAATTCGCCTCAATGGATTCGATCCTGAGATTGTTGAACTCGGAAACGGGGTGGAAGAATCCGACTTATTGGTTCACCAATCGAGAACGACCAACCCTGCCTATGCCTCTATCCTTGCTCAAATGGCTTATCCTGCATTTCCAACTCCCTTCGGTATCCTTCGTCAGATTGAGGGACGGGAGACCTATGAGGATGCTCTGCACGCTCAGATCAAGTCTGCTCAGTCGCAAGGGGAGGGCAACCTGCAGG
>JAQCIX010000062.1 GCA_027593365.1 Verrucomicrobiota bacterium | reverse complement strand
CGAAGGCGTGATTCGTGATGTGCGTGCCAAACGCTACTTTGAAAAACCTTCCGATAAGAAGAGACAGGCACGTAAGGTTGCAGCTTTCACCCAAATGCTGCGGACCCGCTACGAAAAGATGTAGTTTTAGGGGACTGATCCCCCTATTTTTTTAATCTCGTCAAAGACGGGATTCCTCCCTAGCAATGTAGATCAATGTCTCAGTTGATCAAACGAAGTACGGTTAGTTTACGTCGAGAATGGCGTCTATTTGATAGGGATCATGCTCAATCTGAATCCTTTCTCAAGTTGTGTGAGAGAATGATTGAGGTGGGCGAGTTTTTGCTAGCGCATGATGTGGCCCGAGCGGGCCTAAAGAATTACCCAAACCACAAAGCCCTTGCACAAAGAGCTGCACATGCTTTGTGCAAAGCAGGATCTCCCTTAATCGCGACACAAATTCTCGAAGAATTGGCAGCTTCGGGAGTCAACGATGTGGAAACACAAAGTTTATTAGCTAGTGCGTACAAAGACCTGTGCGAAAACACGACCGATAACGAAAAGAAACAAGGGTACGCAGATTTAGCCATAGCTAGATATGAGCAGGCTTATCAGAGAAGAAAGTCTCTTGGTGCCGAAGAAAGTGCACCAGACAATCTATATTATCCATGTATTAATATAGCTTTCATGCACTTTGTCTGCATGAACTATGAGAAAGCTCGAGAGTATGCTGCGATTGCATCAGATATGTGTTTTTCCATTTTGGAGAAAGATGACTCCAATTATTGGGTGCGGGCTACGCAAGCGGAAGCTTTTCTCTTGTTGGGTCAAATTGAAGAGGCACTGGATGCCTATGCACTTGCAGTTGAATTACCTTCCGCCAAACCTTCCTACATTGCCAGCACACGCAAGCAGGCTTTGCAGATTTGTTCTCTATATGAAGACGAGAGCATCCGCCAACGAATCACCAATGCCTTCCCAACACTTGGGATTGTCGCTTGCTCAGGGCATCTGATTGATACCCCAGGGAAAGCCCGTCGTTTTCCTCAGGAAGCGGAGTTGATTGTCCGGGCAAAAATTGAAGAAAAACTCGACTTTATGGGAGCTACTTGTGGGTATAGTTCTGCAGCCTGCGGAACGGATATTATTTTCCTTGAAGCTATGGCGGACCGGGGTGGAGAAACCCATATTTTTCTACCTTTTGACAAGGAAGAGTTTATCCATACGAGCGTGGTTCGGGGTGGCGGAGATTGGGTGGCCCGTTTCGAAAAAGTTTTAGACGATGCCACCTCAGTCCACTATGTCACCAACGAGGGGTACTATGGAGACGACACCCTGTTTTCTTTTTGCAATGATGTAATGCTTGGTTTTTCTGCGATGCGAAGCAGAGGGTTGGATGAGACTCCCAACCTCCTCCTCTTTTGGGATGGGAAAGATGGGCAGGAAGGAGGCACAGCTGAAGTGGCTAAATCCTGGAAAGAGACTTTTCAGGAACCGATGATCATCAATGCCAATGAGGTGCTTGAATTGCTTGATCAAATCGAAGAACCCCCGATCCCTCGTGGGGACACCAAGCCCATTTTTGTTAAAAGTTTTGGAGATACCGTAACCGCTTTGCGATCCGTGAAAACTATGCTTTTTGCTGATGTGGAAGCCTTCACCCGGGTGCAGGAGGAATTGACTCCTCAGTTTGTGGAGGTCTTTCATGGTGGAGTTGCCAAGATGATTCAGGAAAATAATTGCAAGCCCGAGTTTGTGAATAGTTGGGGTGATAGTTTTTTTGCCGTTTTTGATGACCTCAATGATGCACTGAAACTGGCGATGGGGATGAGAGATTTCTTTGGCAATGGGAAATGGCCTGAACTATCCGAGACGGGCAAGCTCGATGTTCGTATATCCATGCATGCGGGTCCAGTTTACGAAGAATTTGATCCACTCCTGAAAAAGAGAAACTTTTTTGGTCGCCATGTAAACCAGGCTGCTCGCATTGAGCCGATTGTTTTACCAGGATCGGTATTCGTGTCCGAAACTGTAGCAGCCCTCATTTCTTACTGTTACGGAGACTTTGATTTTGAATATGCTGGAAACCTTGAACTTGCCAAAGACTTTGGTGCTTATCCGGTGTATATCCTTCAGCGGAAAGGGTATTAATCGCAGATAATGCAGTCGCACTCTCAAGCTGTTGGTATTTCTGCTCCTTTTGATGCCTATTCGGGAGAAGGTCCCTATTCTTTCGTAAGTTACGCTCATGCTGATAAGGTAGTAGTTTTTAACGCTATGCGTAAACTCCACCAAAGAGGGGCTAATATCTGGTATGATGAGGGGATTAAGCCAGCCGGAGAATGGGTGGAAGAAATTGCCAATGCCATCAAAGGTTCATCTCTTTTTATCGTATTTATTTCGCCACGATCGGTAGATTCTCGGTATGTCAGAAGTGAGGTGGGCTATGCCCTAAGTGAAAATAAGGAAATCCTTACGGTTTTTGTGGAGGAAACCACGCTTCCTGCCGGGCTTGCTCTCTGTTTGCAACAGTTCCAATCCATCATTCTGAGCGAAGAAAATTGGATGGATAAAGCCTTGGAAGCCGTTTTCGAAAAAATGGATGCCCCAGTGTCCACCAAAACTGAGTTGGTGGACAGCGATGATGAGGTGGTCGACCACGGAAAAATTTTATGGGGCTTTTGGGAAAAGTCTCGAGAATCTCAACTTGCCCGTTGGAAAGAACCGCTTCCAGTAACGCCCAAATCTTCGTCCACGAAAAAAGCACCAATCAATCGTTTGGAATCTGAGAAAACAATGGATGCAGAGCCACCGGCCAAGGTAAGTTCTCCGACCCGGCATCCGATTGCCACCAAGGTCGAGGTTGTTCCAGAACCAGCCGAGATTCACAACCCGGGCGATTTATACAAAGATGATAATGCGGGAGATTTTTCATGGATTCCCCGAGGTGAGATTTCCCTCAAAGTTCCTTACTCGGAAGAAACGAAATTGGTGCGGGTTAAAAATGGCTTCTGGATGTCCAGACTCCTGATTACTCAGGATTTATATTCGAGGATAATGGGGAACAATCCTAGCCATTATGACCCATCTATCCGAGATAGTGTTCATGTTTTACCGGTAAATAATGTATCCTGGTTGGATGCGGTATCCTTTTGCAAAGCTCTCACCATCCTTACCAAAAGCGAGGGAAGGTTGCCCGATAAGTATGAGTTCCGGTTACCTACCGAAGTCGAGTGGGAGTACTCATGCAGAGCAGGCACGCTCACTGATTATTACTTTGGCAGTCAGGGGCATGAACTATCAGAACATGGATGGTTTCGTGGGAACAGTCAGAAAAGACTGCATCCAGTTGGTTTAAAGAAACCTAACCCTTGGGGGCTTTTCGATATGTATGGAAATGTCCGTGAATGGGTGGGGAATTCTTTTGTGAATACGCTATTGAATAACACCGAGCAGGACGAGTTTCGGATCAGTCGGGGCGGGGCATACATGAAGTCTGCCATCGAGTGTCAGTCTTCCTCCCGATCCACCAATTCCTTAAACCATAGATTCCGTAACCTTGGGTTCCGTCCGGTTTTAGCGAAAGTACCTGCGTAAGGTTTGCTTCTCCATCGGGCAATTTCCATTGTCAGTTGGTTGGCGAGGTGTCATGGTGATTCTCTTTTGTAATGAGCGAAGAAGATAAGAAAAAACCCGCCCAACAAGAGCAGTTGGACGGAAGCGACCAAGTGGCAGTTCGCCAGGCTAAACTGAGTAGTTTATCTGAGAATGGGCAGAACCCATTCCTCGCTAACTGGGAGCAAACCCATGCATCCAGTGAAGCGATTGGTCTGCTAAGCGAAGAGGAGGAGATCGGACCTGAAGTTTCTGTAGCGGGCCGGATCGTTGCTTTTCGTTTGATGGGCAAAGCCGCATTTTTGAAACTGCTTGATCGAGAAGGCAAAATCCAGGCCTATGTGCGCAAGGATGAAATTGGGGAGGATCAATATGCCACTTTCAAAAAATTAGACCTCGGCGATTTTATTGGTGTTCGCGGTCCTCTTTTTCGGACCAAGACCGGAGAGGTCACAGTTCGGGCAAAGGAATATCGGTTGGTTTCCAAAGCCCTTCGTCCATTGCCAGAAAAGTGGCATGGGCTCAGTGATAGTGATCAAATCTACCGCCAGCGTTACCTTGACTTGATTGTGAATGATGAATCTCGCGAGCGCTTTAAGGCACGCAGTCAAATCATTCGTGAAATCCGGGAGTTTATGTGGTCGCGTGATTTTATTGAGGTGGAAACTCCCATGCTCCAGTCGGTCTCCGGAGGGGCGGCCGCCCGTCCGTTCCGTACCCACTTTAATGCATTGGATTGCGACTTTAATTTACGCATCGCCTTGGAACTTCATCTGAAGCGTATGCTTGTGGGCGGATTTGACCGGGTATTTGAAGTTGGTCGGGTCTTTCGGAATGAGGGGCTTTCCCGTCGACACAACCCCGAGTTCACCATGCTGGAAGCCTATCAGGCTTATTCAGATTATCGGGGTATGATGGAACTCACCCGTTCCTTGATTCAGCAGGTTGCAGAGCGTGCCCTTGGTTCTCTACAGATTGAGAGACCTGAAGGGGATGTGATTGACCTTTCCGGAAGTTGGAGGGAAGCGAAGTACAAGGATTTGATCATTGACGCGGTTGGCAGGGATGACTGGTTTGAGCTACCCAAAGAAGAGAAGTTGTCCAAGACCAAGGAGATGGGCATTGATGTCGACCCCGAACTGGAAGACTTTGAAGTGACCAACGATGTATTTGAAAAGGTCATTGAACACACCCTCGTGCAACCCACTTTTGTGACTCATATACCCAAAGAACTTTGCCCCCTTGCCAAAATCACGCAAAGCGACCCATCAACCATTGATGTATTTGAACTTTGTATCAACGGGCAGGAAATTGCACCGGCCTATTCCGAGCAAAATGATCCGGCTGTTCAAAGGGAAGCCTTCTTGAAGCAGGTGGGTGAGGAAACCCAGGAATTGGATGATGACTTCCTTCTTGCCCTCGAGCATGGTATGCCCCCGGCTGGTGGGATGGGTATGGGGATTGATCGCTTGGTCATTTTCTTAACCAAAGCAGCCAACATCCGGGATACAATATTGTTTCCCACCCTGCGTCCCCTTTAATTCACCCTTTTGATTGGCTTCCTTAGCAGTGAGGTAGAGTGAGGAAGAACCAAAAGCAAAAATATGTGGTGGTCAAACCGATCGGGTGGAGACAGGCATGTTTTACCCTTTTTTTACTGGTGGTCGCCGCTTTTTTTGCAGTGGTTAACCGCTTTGGTCCGGTTGTAAGCTGGGTGGGTACGCTCCTGACTGGCCTTATTTGCCTGCTTAGTTTGCTGGATCAGATATTCGAATGGTCCCGTTTAAAGATCGATGATCGTGGGTATTCATTGCGCGGGTGGTTTCGCAATCTTTGGATTGATCACCATGAGATCGTAGATTTTCAATTGGTTGAGTTTGCCGGTAAAAAGCTCCTCTCGGTGGAGTTAAAAAAAGATGCCCGTCTGGCTAGGAACTTGGATGATCAACCCTTGCCGTTTCCCTGCTGCTTTGGGCGCCCAGTGGAGGATGTCCTTAAAATTGTCCGTGCACAAATAAATCGTAAGCCACGGGCCCGTTCATCGAAGTAACTTATTTTCTTCGGGCTAGGATGTTCTGGTGAAGTGTTGGGTAAGTTTGATTCTTGGCTCCCTGAGTTTATTCTCAGGTTGCCGGATGCTCGACAACAATACTTATACGGCATCCAATAGGGATTTTCAAAAAATCAAGGAGTATGAAAAAAACTACGCTTCTCGAATCGAAATTTTTTTGGACCTCGCTGAAACTGAGCTTCTTGAAAATTATAAGAAGAAAGAATTTCTTATGATAAGAAAGGACCAACCCCGGGCAGTGGTTCACCCACGTAAAGATCTTATTCTGCGAAATTTGATCGAATCGGCTTATGAAGAAGGCGATTTATCTAAAAAAGAATTCGATCGATACACCAAGAGATGTGATGATCTACACTCTCTTTGGCAAAAACAATGGCATTCGGCAGACAAAAAAGCACGCGTACTGGGATACGATCGATAACCCAACCAAGGAATCAATTCAATATCTAGGCAACGATGGATTAGATTACTTGGATATGCTTCTTCCGTGTAAGCAAACCGAAGAGGGCAGGCAGATAAGCTAATCCAATCACGGCAACCTGTGCACCGATAAAAATCATCAGGGGCATAAAGGCCTTGTCCATGAAACCATAGGCATGCAGGCCCACACCGAGCATATTGGTCCCAAACCAGGACCATGCAGTGACCACATTTCCAAAAATAGCCAGAGCAGAAAGACCACGTATTTTAGCGACCCCAGCCCAGCGGGCGTGCAGGATGATTGCATTCCAAATCACAATCAATAAAGCACCGTTTTCCTTGGCATCCCAGCCCCAGAATCTTCCCCAGGATTGGTCCGCCCAGATTCCGCCAAGAACGGTGCCCACTAGGCTGAAAAACAGGGAGAAACAGGTCACTCCAAAGATCATCGAAAGCAACTTACTGTTCAGCTCTCTTCCATCATTTCCCCTTTTAAATAAAAAGCGTACGAGTAGGGAAAATACATAAGCAATCCCCAGGAATCCGGCCAGAAAAGTGGTGGAATATCCAATGGTTATGGTGACCACGTGAGTGGCGAGCCAGAAGTTGGAGTCGAGCACCGCACGCATCATCTCCATCGTATCTCCAGACGGATTGAGAGAGGAATCAATGCTCAGGTTATGGGCAACCACCAACCCGCCGAAGCCGATCAACGACCCCATCGAAGATGCGATTCCTAACCGTAGGAATTTTTCGGTCAGGAAACACAAAAGCACAGCACCCCAACTGATAAAGAGTGCTGAGGAGTAGAGGTTGGTGACCGGGGGTCTGCCTTCGATATACATTCTGCCTGCCAGACCAAAAGTGTGGGCAAGTAAGACCAACCCAGTCAAGATGTAGGCACTATTTAGCAGGGTTTTGGATGCTTCATTGGTACCAATGCCTGGTTTCCTGTAGCCAGAAAGTAACCAAGATGAACAGGCGATCACCAGAATCCAGATGTATCCAATCGAACTTCGGTAGAAAGGCTCATATCCATTGTAAGTTTTTTCAAAAGCGATGGTTGCTGTGTCAGTCGGGGCTCTTTGGTCGACTTGATTTCGGATTTTTTCAACCAGAGTATTGAAGGTTACGGCGTCGGAGTTTCGGTATGCGATTCCGAGTTGCTCATAATCCTCGATGATCGGATCAATTCCTTTTCGCAACTTGATCGCTTCCGCATACTGGGCAGCAAAGAGAGCCGTGCTGTCTAATTTCAAGTTCTCGCGAATGCTTTGGATGTTTTCGACCAACTCCGTTTCATCTATGCGAACAAGGGATTGTACAGTAGCGATAAAACGGGTTGGATCGATGGTTGCTTTCTCTTTGGACTCCAACGGTTCCGTCCCGACAAGCGATTCCCCAATCTTTCTCCATTTCCCTCCGGACTCACCGATTTCTGGAGGGAGGGGGAAAAACTCAGCATACAAATTGTACCTCGCGTAGTAATCGATGAAGTACATCAAAGGCCCAAGAGCCTCCTTGTTTCCCAGCACGATTTTTTCTGGGTGCTTAATTAAATCTGCGGTGAGTTGGCGAAACCTTTGATACTCACTCGTCCGGTCCTTATCCTCTTCGGAGTTGTAAAAAAGCGGTTCCAGTTCTGCATGATCGTGAACAGCAGAGGACGGGGCGTGCGGAGGGGGAACAAGGGTGGTCTTGAGGTTTCGGTACAGGACCAGTCCGTGGTACAATTCAATGATGTTTTGCTCGAAATAGGTACGGAACTCCCGTTCTACTTTTCCTGCTTCCTGTGCACTGGCCTCAATCTCCTCGATAAATGGTTCCAGGTCACGGTAAGAAAAATGCTTCCCGTCCTGCACTAATTTTTTTCCGATCAACCCAAGCACCTGGTCGTGGTCGATCAGGAAAGTTTTAAGTTCGTCCGCCCGTTCCGGTGCGAATAACACATCTGCGAGCCACTGGATTGCAGGTACCTTGGTATCGTTCTCGTCCAGGGCAGTCCGCTTGTTTCGCAAAACCAGCAGGGTATTTCTGGCCACGCTGTCCATCGGTTTTACCCGTCCGCCCCGCAGCACAGGTATCCGGGAAAAAGCATCTAGGTTGATGACTTCTTCCTTTCCATCCTTTTCAGATTTAAAGAAATCCAGCAGGGATGCCTGGGTGTATCGGTTGGGCAAAAATACAAAGTAGATCCCACAGATAATGAGTACCCATGATAGAAATTTGAGCTTTTTCGACTTCTTTTCTTCGTTCATGAGGATGCCAGACCCGCCTTGGAGGATTTCGTAAGAAAGCGCAATAAATGGAAACTGAATTGCCAGAGCAAACCAATCGAAACCAGGATACACGCGATGTAGGGAACCAACCAACTCGGGTTGCGTACGACTTGAAACACAGTGTAGTCAGCCGCCTTATTCATTTGGTACTGGTAGAATGTTTTACCAGCATGCCGAAGGGGAGTGTTCATATAAACTAAAGCTCTGCGAGTCTGGTTTTCTTCCATTTTTAAAACAATCTCGCTCTCAAAATTAAAAGGGATATCTGTGCCCTGATAAAATTCATTGGCGATTCCAAGCAACTCAATGGAGTAGGGTAGGTATTCTCTTTGAGGGCGCAGGGTTGCTCCCCAAAGCCGCCCATTTGTACGGATGGGTTGGAAGGCAAGGTCCCCCATCTTCGGGTTGATTTGGGCCCACCAATGGTTGCCCGCAGGGTGGGAAATCGCAGCCCAAGTCCCTAAGCTATCCGAGCCATCGAAAAGCTCAAACACCACATATCCGAAATTCATTCCTTCACTGCTAAAATCCTCTGCTTTCGGGCGAATCTCCAGATTGGCGGTTTGGATAACTCCACGGTTCACTCCTTTGGCAGGACCCGAGATTTTCTGGGCTGGGGGCAGGGAGTTAAATTCACAGTTTGGTCCAAAATCCAAAACCTTCACCTTGAAAGGTAAATCTTTGGCGTAGTGAATGCCACCCTGTTCAAGTAAATCCTGGGGGAGGGCAACCACCTGCTCAGTATCAGGGTTGGTCACATCAATAAACGCCAATTCGACTCCATGGAAGCGTTCGAGGTAATTTTTTGATTCCCCCTTATCAATTTGCATACGGGATTCTTCCTGCATCGCTTGAGTGGCGAGCTGTCCAATCAAAAGCATTATGATGCCTAGGTGAATGAATTGAATCCCCATCTTTTTTCCCGTCCATTGAAAACGGGTAATAAAAGCCGCAAGCAGGTTGAGGATGAGCAATCCACCCAACAGGTATCCACCGGGAATGGGAATCGGGATGGAGTCGAAGTATTCTCCTCCCCAGAACTGGGTTGGATAGTACCAGATTCCATACATCGATTCAAAAAATTCTGCCTGGGCACCCCGTATACCCACCCGAACCTGCTCGAGGGTGGCTACGAAAATGAGAATCATCGACAAACTTAGCAAAGTTAGGGTCAAGCGTAGGTCTGCAAAAGGAATGAGCCAGCCAAACCTTTTTCTACGTTCGCTCAGGGAGGATAGACCTTTGTTTTTTTGGGGCATAGTAAAGTGTTCTTCTTAGTGATCTCCGAGGCAGAAGGAATCCACCAACCCAAGAAAGTTTTCTTTTTCATCCTGAGCGAGTGCCCGGTCGCCCATGAGTTTAAGAAACCAGGATCTGTCTTTGTGAAAAAGGATGGCGGCATACAATGCCTG
>JAQCIX010000061.1 GCA_027593365.1 Verrucomicrobiota bacterium | reverse complement strand
AAGGAGAGAATGGCCAGGAATCGCATCACTCGAGTAGGGGAATTAGGCCAGGATTTGTTTGATGATGTGACCGTGGACATCGGTCAGGCGCATATCTCTACCGCTGAAGCGAAAGGTGCTCTTAGTATGCTCGATCCCGAGCAGGTGGAGCATGGTTGCGTGCAGATCATGGATATCCCATTTGTCTTCAATCGCTTTGTAGCCAAAGTCATCGGTTTGCCCAACGCTTGATCCGCCTTTGACCCCGCCTCCCGCCATCCAGATGGTAAAGCCAAATGGATTGTGGTCACGTCCATTGGCTCCCTGAGCGAATGGGGTGCGACCAAACTCTCCGGCCCATACGATGAGGGTTTCATCGAGCATGCCTCTGGCTTTCAGGTCTTGGATCAGTCCGGTGATCGGTTGGTCTATGGTGAGGCAGTTCTTGTTGTGCCCATCCACCAAATCCTTGTGCTGATCCCATCGGTCTCCATTGCCTCCGGGGCAGGTCAACTCGATGAAGCGCACGCCCCGCTCGACCAGACGGCGAGCGATTAGGCATTGCTTGCCAAAGGTCTGCGTGTTTTTGAAAGTGGAATCCAATCCATATAATTTTTTTGTCGCTTCTGTTTCCCCTCGCAGGTCGGTCAGTTCCGGTACTGAACTTTGCATCAGGTAGGCAGTTTCGTAATTGCGGATCGCCGCTTCCACCTGAGGATCCCCCTGTAAATCTGCGAGGGTGGATTCGTCAAGACCTCGGACCAGGTCGAGCTTGCTGCGTTGCAAAGCATCGTTGGGCTCCACCCGCTTGACATTGGCGATGGGGTTTTCGTTGGGCAAAAAGACCGAGCCCTGGTACGAGGCGGGCAGAAAGCCCGATCCGAAGCAGTCCAGTCCGCCGGGTGGGATGAGGCCGCCATTGAGAACGACAAAGCCGGGCAGGTTCTGGTTCTCGGTGCCCAGGCCATATCCGAACCAGGCTCCCATGCTCGGACGACCCTGAAAGCCCGAACCCGTATGAAGGAAGTAATTGGCGGAGGTGTGCTCAGCAAAAGGGGAGGTCATTGATTTGACCATCGCCAGTTCATCCGCCACCCCAGAGAGATGTGGAAAGAGGGAACTTATCCAGTGTCCGCACTCCCCGTGCTGTTTAAAATCCCACTGGCCCTGCAAGACTTTACCAACATTATCAAACTGGGTGCGTTCCAATTTGCCAATGGCAGTTCGGGGATCCTGTCCGTTGTATTTCTTTAGAGCGGGCTTGTAGTCAAAGGTGTCCACCTGTGAGGGAGCTCCATCCATGTAGAGAAAGATGACACTCTTTGCCTTGGGAGGAAAATGGGTGGGCTTCGGAGCGAGAGGATTGTTTAACGAAGGGGAACGCCCCTGGGCATTCAATGCTGAGAGAGCGACCGCCCCAAATCCGTTGGCACACCATTTGAGCATATCACGGCGGTTGGTTGGGCGGCTTAGGAAATTTTGACAGTGCATCTTTTAGGTACTCCTATGGGTAGTTTTTATCGATCACAGGATGAGTTCAAATGTAAATTGTTGGAGGGAAAAGGATTTAAGAAAGAGATCGGTCTGTTGAAAGGTATTGGGAAGATTCAATTCACTGGTTATAGAAGAGATTGTTTTGGGATTATGAGTTTCAAAAATTGATATTTTGTAATAGGAATAATTTATATGGATGTGGTTAATTACCAAAATAATATAGCTAAAATTGAGCAATTTAGGAATGTATGTCCTTGATGTAAGCATAACAATATTTGACATTTAAATTTTGAGTGCTTCTGAAACACATTTTTCTGAGAAAGTCAGAAATGCCAGGCAGATCTTTCTGGGCTTCCCCTCCCGATCTGATGATTTGCAAGTGGTCAGTGTAGGTGCCGAGCACTGTGGGTCAGAGTATTTGGTAGACCGCAAGAGTTTTGACTTTGCCGTTTTGGATCTCGTTGCGGTTGGTTCGGGTACCTTGTCGATGGGTGGAGATCAGTATCGTTTATCCGCTGGATCTCTTTTCTATTACAAACCTGGAGTCAGTCACAAAATTCAAAGCCATCCGGGTCAAGAGATGCTCAAATATTTCTTGGTTTTGGAACCTACCCAAGCCGAAGAAATTCTGACAAGCGTTTCCAATGAGGGGAAATTTTTTAAACAGTTACATGACTTTGCTGACTTGGTTGACTTATTTGAATTGATCCTAGTGAATGCATCTGCACCTTCCAAACAAACGAATGCAATATGTGCTTCCTTGGCCAAGGCCCTTCTTTTGAAAATATTGGAAAAGGACACGACTCTCCCACCCGTAAGAACGCGTGCATGGTCTACCTATCAGCGCGTTTTACAGTACATGAGAAGCCATTATAAGGTACTGAATTCAGCTAGTGAGTTGGCAAAGAAAACTCATTTGGATCCAGCCTACCTATCCCGCATGTTTAAGCATTTTCAGAAGGAGTCGCCCTATGCTTTTTTGGTCAGGTTAAAGATGGGGCATGCAGCCTCCCTGCTTATTAAGCCAGACACCTTGGTTAAGGATGTCGCCTATGACCTTGGCTTTGATAATCCCAGTCACTTTTCCCGTAGTTTCAAAAAGTTCTACGGTATATCTCCGGAAGGATTTATTGGTAAAAGCAAACGCTGAGGGCAAAAAGGATATAGTCCTTGAATATCCAGCGAATTGACTCTTGATTGAGTTTCATGAAGAACGCCCTCTTTTTTCTAAGCCTAATTTGTTTACCCTTTGCTTTGTTCGCTCAAAAGCGAAATTCATTGATGTTGGAAGCTAAACTAATTCAGGACATCTCCAAATTGATTGAAAATAACCAAACTGTCCCGCTTGCTGAAATCAACAAACAGTTGACGCAGTCGGTCGGGAAGAAGGTGAAAATTCCCAGGGTCACTTCCTTTGTCTTTGATCCACAGAGTCTTTATGAACTGTGCCAGCCTTCCACACTCATTGTTTCTAGGTTGTATAAATGCGGACGTTGCACCCATTGGCACTCGGGGAGTGCTACGGGTTTCCCACTGACTAAAGACGGCGTTTTCGCGACGAACTATCATGTTCTTGAACAAACGGATGGAATGACAATCGCCGTTATGGATACGAAGGAAAACATTTACCCTGTTACCGAGGTACTTGCTGCTGACAAAGAAAGCGATGTAGCGATTGTGCGAGCAGAGGGTGCAAAATTTCGTCCCCTTCCCCTTGGAGAACCTGCCAAAATTGGCTCGAATGTGCATGTGATCAGTCACCCTGATGGGATGTTTTACTACTACTCCAAAGGAATGGTCTCTCTGTACGATAGGATAAAAGCAAAACCGCGTACGGAATGGATGGCGATTTCTGCGGATTATGCCCGGGGGTCCAGTGGGGCAGCGGTATTAAACGACTCAGGGGAGGTTGTGGGCATGGTAGCGAGCACCATAACCATAAACTATGACAGGGAGAAGGAAACCAACCCGCAAATGGTGGTTGGCTTGTGTGCTCCGGTGGAAGCGATCCGCCGGTTAATCGAATAAAACCGCTTAGAAAGTGACCATTTCGCCGGAGCGGAACGAGTGGTCGGCCGCGAGCACGATCTCGCTTGCCCGAATGGCACTGTCCTGATGTTCGGTCAGATCGGTTTTGCCTAAGATACCGTCCAAAAAGAAAAGCTGTTCCCGGCGGCATAATTCGTCGTGGTCTGGCTCGTCATCCAAATCAATGTATTCATCCGCTTGCACCAGTTCCCCGTCCTCGTTTCTGCGGGAGCGGTGAACCAAGATGCGTTCGGTCTGGGTATGGGCATCGACGGAGGAGGATTTGCCACGGGAAGATGCATCGGCAGCGACAATACTGGCACTGCCCAGTGGGCCGACCACATCCTTCACAAAGAAAGCGGTCTCGCTCATCATCGGTCCCCAACCGGCCTCGTACCAACCGACACTTCCGTCCTCAAAGGTGACCTGTAGGTGGCCGTAGTTGATCTTGTCTGCAGGCAATTCATCGGAGAGCTGGGCACCCAGTCCAGAGACACGGACGGGTTTGGCACCGGTCATCTGGCACATCACATCGACATAGTGCACCCCGCAGTCGACGATCGGAGAGATGGAGGAGAGCAGGCTCTTATGGGTCTCCCAATTTTTGCCGTAGGACTGCTGGTTCAAATTCATCCGCATGACCAGCGGTTTGCCCAGAGTCCTGGCTACTTCCACAAATTTGATCCAGCTGGGGTGCTGGCGCAGAATGTAGCCCACGACGAGTGCTTTTCCTTGCGAGCGGGCGAGGTCAACCAATTCCTGGCACTGCACTGCACTCTCGGCCAGTGGTTTTTCAGTAAATACATGACAGCCTGCCTGGAGAGCGAGCTTGGCGAAGGGGTAGTGCGTGTCCGGATAAGTAGATATACAGACCGCATCGGGTTTCAGCTCCTCGAGGGCTCGGGCATAATCGTTTGCTTCGTGGGTTCCATCCGGAAGTTCTGCCATCAGCTTGGCCCGGGACTCTGGCTTACGGGTGCAGATGGCGGCAATCTCAAATTCAGGAATAGAAGAGTAGGCGAGGGCATGGGACCTGCCCATATTGCCGGCACCGACCACGAGTACACGGATCTTTTGGGAATCACTCATCTCGGCAGGGTGAAGGGATTGGCCTCAGCGGGCAATCCAATCCGATGGCTTATGTTTTTTGACCAAATCGTCCTGAATCTCGGAAACATGCCGGTAATACTCCTGATACTTGAGGTTCCTCGCCGATGCTTCGTCTAGGATGACTGTGACCCGTTCGTGCAACTGCAAGGCAGAACCAGGACACATAGAGGAGATGGGGCCTTCGATCATATCCTGCACCGCATCCGCTTTGTTTTCGCCAGTGGCGATCATCAGAATGCGCCGGGTTTCCAAAATGGTACCGATCCCCATAGTGATTGCCAGTTTCGGCTGAAATTCATCGGGGCCAAAGAAGCGGGAGTTATCCTCCACGGTCTGCTTAGTCAGAGTCTTAAGGCGGGTACGGGAGCGTAGGCTGGAGGTGGGCTCGTTAAACCCGATGTGCCCATCGGTGCCGATACCCAGTATCTGCAGGTCGATTCCTCCGGCTTCGGCAATTTTCTTCTCGAATGCCGGACCCGCGTCCAGGGGGTTTTCCGCCATCCCATCTGGTACATGGGTATTGGGAAGTTCGATATCGATTCCCTTGAATAAGTTCTCATCCATGAAGGTACGGTAACTTTGGGAGTGTTCTGCGGGGATACCTACATATTCATCCAAATTAAAAGTTCTTACTTGTTGAAAGCACAGCCCATGTTCGTGGTGCCTATGGATCAGTTCGCGGTAGAGGCCGAGTGGGCTGGAACCAGTGGCAAGTCCGAGCACGGTGTCGGGGAAGGCACGGATTTGAGATTCCACCAAATCAGCCGACCGTTTGGCGACTGCTTGTTCGCTTGGTAGTATGATAATTTCCATGTTATTGGGATATTAAAAGTTGGATCAAATAAATTTAGTCAGACCAGGCTTGGGTACACTTGGTACAGGGAGGGGTTGAGCAAAATCGAGGTGGGGTGGGGTGAGGTCTTCCTTGGAATTGAGTGCCTGTTGGAAAGTAAGTTTTTTACCGGTGTAAGCAGACATTCTACCCATGATTCCCACCATGGTGCTATTGGCGGCACGCACGCCATCATTGATCGGGTCGCCTGATCGGATGGAGGCGATCAATTCCTCATGTTCGGTCTTGTACATGTCGTTATTTCGATCGGAATAGCGCCAAGGTGTTTGACCGTCTGTCATGATCGCATGCTTGTTCTTGGCACTGCAAAATCCCTTTTTGCCAAAAATTTCCAATTCGTAGCTTCCCTGGGTTCCGTTTTGTTGCCGGGAAAAATGGTAGCCCCGGGCACCGTTTGCCCATTTGTATACGATGGCAAAATGATCGTAGATGTTGCCATAGCGGTCGGGATCGTCGGGGTAGACCTGCCTGCCTCCGCTTCCATCCGCTTCAATGGGAAGTTCCTCACCCATGGCCCATTGCATCATATCGATGGAATGAATGGCCTGCTCCACAATCGAGTCGCCTGCCAGCCAGAGGTGTTTGGGCCAGTTGCGCAGTTGAATTTCCAAATCGCTCTGGCTACCGGTCCGACCACGGTTGCCTCCCACTTCGCCAGCATTGTAGGTACTGTACATGGCGTTGATATCTCCGACTGCACCATCGAGAACCCGGGAAAAAACCGCCCGTTTGGGAAAATTGTAGCGCCAGCAAAAACCGGACATAAATCCGAGGTTTTTCTCCTTTGCCTTTTTGGCCAGTTCGATGACCTTGCGTATTCCGGGGGCGTCTACTGCAACTGGCTTTTCATAAAAGCAGTGAATGCCTTTTTCCACCGCGTATTCCAGTTGAGTTGGACGAAAAGCAGGGGGAGAAGCAAGGATTACATAATCCACCCCGGCATCGATCACTTTTTTGTAACAATCAAATCCGGTGAACTTATTTTCATCAGTCACTTTGTATCGGGATCCGCAAACCTTCTCCAACTGTTTACTGCGCTGATTAATGCGATCCTCAAAGAGATCTCCGATCGCAACCAGTTCCACTTTGGGATCCGCAGCCATGGCATTGCCCACAGCTCCGCAGCCGCGCCCACCGCAACCTACAATCCCAATTCTTATGGGTTTGTCATCGGTTAGCCCTTTTGAAACATAGGGGCTGAGTGCGAGCCCGGCAGACAGGACGCTACCGGATTTAACAAAGGATCGACGGGTCAGGAGAGATGGGTTCATAGTTGGATTGAATTATGGCTGAAAGAAGGGGGGCAATAGGGATACTAAGAATTTTACAGATTGATACTTTACCATGCCTGGGTTCAAGAATCTTCCTCTTCATTGCTAAAAATTGATCATTTATTGTCCATAAATATTGATTTGTTCAAGGAACGAGTCAAAATCATCCCTATGCGAGCCATTTTTGAAGCATTGCCTCTGGATAAAGAGACGACATTCCGCTTCTTTGAAATCGATCAGGCGGGTGGCTTTGACGGACACTGGCATTATCACCCAGAGCTTGAGTTGAAATGGGTGATCGATGGAGTAGGCCAGCGGATGGTGGGGGATCATATGGAAGCCTTCGGACCTTCCGATCTTATATTAGTCGGCTCCAATCTCTCCCATTGCTGGCGGACCGCCCCCGATTTCAACGGGTCCTCCCGTGCTTATGTGTTGCAGTTTCCGAGGCAGGCAATTTATGGAAGGCCAGAGCTTCGGGCCATCGAAAAAATGCTCATTGAATCTTCCCGAGGCTTAAGCTTTCGAATTTCTGGGCAAGCAACTGCCGATCGACTAAAACTTGCCTTCGACCGGTTGAAGGGTGCGAAAGCTGGGACTTGGGAGTCGTATGCCTCCTGGCTCTCCTTGCTCGGAGAATTAACCGAACTGCCCCGGACACTTCTGGCCAGCGAGGAGTTTTCTCCCAGAGAGCCGCAGGACGACCGCCTCGCCAAGGTGATCGACCTGATCTTTGAAAGTGCCGAACGGCCGATGGAGGAGGGCCTTTTTGCGGAAGCCTGTAAACTTGCCAGTATGACCCCGTCTGCTTTCAGCCGGTTTTTTAAAAGGCACACTGGGCGAACTTTTTCCCGCTTTCTTAACCAGGCACGTATTTCGCGGGCCTCTCGGCTATTGGTGGAATCGGAGCAAAATGTACTCGCCATCTCGCTGGAATGCGGATTTGGCAGTCTGAGTCATTTCAACCGTGTGTTTGCCGAGCTCAAAGGGGATTCGCCGGGTCAGTGGAGGAGAAAATTCCGGGCCGCCTGACTCCATCCTTTGGGATTCAGGAACAGGTAAGCGAAAAGGAGTTTGGCGAGCTCAGGATTGTGGGCCAGGAGTGATCTTTACCCGGTTGCGAAAATAAGAAACGAGGCGGAACCCTATCCACCATAAGCAAAAATAGAGGAGGGACAGCAACCAGCCCCCGAAAAGAGCCATCAACTTAGGACCTCCATCTGCTGCCCATTTTTCCATGATTGCCTTCTGCTCTTCTATCGGAACAAATAAGGCTGATGCGCGAAAGTAATTAAAATGGAGCTCGGTTGCCCAAAGAATTAAACCCCATCCGATGAGGCAAAAAAGTACTAAGCTTAGCCAGTTAGGAAGGGGAGATTTTTCTAAAATTTTTGAGGTTAAAAGGAGCGGAGGCAAAAGAACCCATATGGCCCAAACGGTCAGGGAATGGTTGAAGGGCTCTGCTACATCCATTTAACAAGAATTCCAATTTAGTTGAGCCGTTCTTTCAAGAAATTTATCTTACCCACAATCCAAGCGATGCCTAACCAAGATAGGTAGTAGAAAAGGGAGACAATCCATCCTCCATAAAAGGCACCGGTTAGGCTGGCTCCGTCCGCCGACCATTTTTTAAAAGCCTCATCTTTTTCCGGACCTTCGGGTAATGATTGAGCCAATTCGTGAAGGTAATCGAAATAAAGCCAGGTTGCCAAATTAACCAATACCCATCCAAGAATGATAAAAACTATCAGCGATACCCAAAGGGGTAAACGAAACTTCCCCAAAAACCTTGGGAGGATCAGGATTGGTGGAATCAGTAAAAAAAGACCCCAAACAATGAGGTAGGTCGGAATCGGCCCAAGGCTTGGAGGAATAAAGCCAGGGGCCATAGCAAAATGAACCTTACGCTTCCTCGGCGATCGATTTGATCTTGAGGTCCCGTAACTGGCGGTCGGTTGCCTCTCCTGGGCTGTCGGTCATCAGGTCCTGCCCCTTTTGGGTCTTGGGGAAGGCAATGACATCACGGATACTCTCACGGTTGCAGAGAATTGTTACCAAACGATCGAGACCAAGGGCAATCCCACCATGCGGGGGAGCACCGTATGAAAAGGCTTCGAGCATGTAACCAAACCGGCTCTGTACCACATCCGCAGGAATCTTCAGTACATCCTCAAATACTTTCTTTTGTACATCGGGTTGGTGAATCCGGATGCTTCCACCACCCAGCTCGACTCCATTGAGCACGATATCGTAGTGCTGACCGCGTACTTTCTTGGGATCGGAGTCGAGAAATTCCAAGTCTTCCTCGACCGGTGCAGTGAAAGGGTGGTGGGAGGCGACATAGCGACCTTCCTCTTCTTCATAATGCATCAGCGGGAAATCGATGACCCAAAGGAATATCCAATCCTTGGGATCGCGGAGGGATTGTCCCCGCTTTTCCAGCAGGGTGGCCGCCTCCAGCCGTACGCGCCCAAGAATATTGCAGGAACTCTCCCAGGGACCAGCGGCAAAGAAAACGATATCGCCATCTTCCACCGCAAGTTTCTCCCTGAGGGCTTCCTTTTCGGTGTCGGAGAGAAATTTGAGGATGGGGGATTTCCATTCGCCCTTTTCAGATTTAATAAAGGCGAGCCCCTTGGCTCCGAGCGATTTGGCACAGTCCTCAAGGTGCTTTAGTTCGCCCTGGGTAAGATCAGCAAGCCCCTTGGCATTGAATGCCTTAACCGCACCACCGGATTGTACAGCACCCGCGAAAACTTTAAAGTCGGAGGAGGCGAAAGTTTGGGAAAAGTCATGAATCTCCATCCCGAAGCGCATGTCGGGCTTGTCCGATCCAAACCGGTTCATGGCCTCATGATAGGGCATGCGTAGGAAAGGAGTCTTAATTTCCTCGCCAAGGGTTTCCTTCCATACGGTTTGAAGCAGGCCCTCGATCAGGGCATACATATCCTCGCGGTCGATGAAGGACATTTCGAGGTCCACCTGGGTAAACTCGGGCTGACGGTCGGCCCGCAAATCCTCGTCGCGGAAGCAGCGGGCAAGCTGGTAGTAGCGCTCGATTCCGGCGA
>JAQCIX010000060.1 GCA_027593365.1 Verrucomicrobiota bacterium | reverse complement strand
GTTACCATTTTGAGAAAGCTCTCCGAGGCTGATCTTTTCCTGTCCTTGGCTACCAATCAGGGTGACCAGCGATCCGGTTTCCGGTGGATTGTTGCTTTGGGTAAGGTCGATTAGGGTTTGATCCATGGTTACGCGGCCAACCAGCGGGTAACTATTGCCGTCGATTAACCCTCTCGCTTTCCCTCCGCAATGAAGGGGAATGGCATCACCATATCCAGCGGCGATTACCCCAATTACGGAGTCTTTTTCCAAGGTGGTTTCACAACCGTAGCTTAGAGAAGTCCCTTTGGGTAAATTCTTAACTAAAGCCAGTCTTGAGTGAAAGGATAGCACCGGTTCCACCTCTATATTGGCAAGCAGACTGTCTCGCGGAGGAGCCACCCCAAACTGCAAAAGACCAATGCGAATACCGTTAAATGGGCTATTATGTTCCATCGATTGTATGCTGGATGAATTATCCGCATGCACCAATAAGTCGGGTCTAACTTGTAAGGCAGGTTGAATCACAGAAAGAAATCGTTCTCTTTGTAAATGGGTAAATTCTATATCATTAGGAACCGGGAAGTGTGTGAGAACTCCCTGCAAATCGATCTCATTGGAATGTAAAACTTTTTGGAGTAGGTCAGATGCTTCCTCCCACCAGCAACCCATCCTGCCCATTCCTGTATCAATCTTGAAATGAACTGCCTGGGGTTTGCCTTTTCTTTTTCCTAATTCGATAAAGCGATTCAGTTCATCTTCATTCGATAAGCTTGGAATGAGATCATACTCCAAAATCGCAGAATCCTCTTCCTTGAGTAATGGCCCGAGTATCAGAATGGGCCAACCCGAACCCATTTCACGGATATCCGCCGCCTCCTTTACATTGGCCACTGCAAATAAATCCACCCCGCTTTGCATCAGCCTGGCCGCAGTGGGGTGGATCCCGTGGCCATAGGCATCGGCCTTGACCACGGATATGTATTTAATTCGGGGGGGGAGGGCAGACCGTATCCGGTTGAGGTTACGCTCGAGGGCAGCTAAATCAATCTCTGCCCAACATCGCAAATTTTGCATTCTAAAGTAAACCCATATCTTGCATTACTGCCTAGCAGAAATACTCGGTTCCCATCTTTTAAAAACAGTAGGCTCGGGGTTGTAGGGGGCAGGCATATCTGTGGGTTCCGAAATCTGATGGAAAACTTCGATCCCAGCAATGTATTTGAGCTCATAGCTGAGGATTTTTTCTTCAGGCAGCTCAGCGGAAATGGCTCGTGGCCCACTAAGATGCATGGATTCGGGGTAAGTCTCGATGGCTTGATCCTCATCTAAGATTTCTTTTTTCCCGATCGAATTGGGTGGTCCGGTCCGGACGAACCTTCTTCCCATACGAAACGGAGCCTGGATGAATTGTGCGGTGTTTTGGGGGAGGGCTGCAGCAAGGTCGAGAGCATTGTATTGGTAGATGGGTATTTTGCCCGCTGACTCCCATTGAAGCGTCTTAACAAAGGCCGCGGCCAATCGTAAGCCAAGGGTGGATCCGGGACCGCAGCAATAGTACACACAATCGACTGAGTTTAAGGAGTCGGAACGGCCCTCAAAGAGTTGTTGGATGCCACGAAATATGCCTTCCATCGCCTGACCCGGATCCGTAACTATTTGATCCCATCCATTCGCGGTGGGTATACCCAGTTGAATAGGGGAGGAGGATGCATCCACCACAAGTGGAAGCTTTGCTGGTTCAGCTAATTGGCTCGCAGGCATACAAGAGAGGTTCCTAGTATTGACGCCTGAGATTGGTTGGAGCGATTCCCAGTTCCTCGCGGTATTTTGCCACGGTCCGGCGGGCCAGCTTGATATCCCGTTCTGCTAATTTATCGACGATTGCCCGGTCACTAAGGGGCTTTTTAGGGTCTTCCTGTTCAATGATGGAACCAATGATCTCTTTGACACTGGTATTGGATACCGCATCCCCATCCTTCCCAGAGTATCCAGGAGTGAAAAAGAATTTAAAGGGAAACAGACCATGGGGTGTTCGGAGGTATTTATTGGCTGTTGCCCGGGAAACGGTGGTTTCGTGAACATCAATTTCCTCTGCTAATTGAGCCATGGTCATTGGGTGTAATTTAGATGTACCATGAACAAAAAAATCCTCCTGCTTTTCCAGGATTTTCTTGGTAATTCGCTCAATGGTATTTTGCCTTTGCTCAATGGAATTAATCAGGAATTTACCTGCTCGCATTTGGTTCCTTACATATTCTTTTTCCTTAGCTGAGAGCGTTTCCTTGGTGATGAGTTCCTTGTATGTTTTATTGAGGCGCAAACGGGGGACATAATCATTATTTAAATGAATCACCCATTCTTTCCCCACTTTTTCTACCTCCGCATCGGCTGCGACCGCCTGATTGGAGTCTTCGGAAAATCTTTTGCCGGGTGCTGGATCCAATTCGGCGATTTGTTTCAAGGCATCATGGATGGCATCAGTTGTGTGGGAAAGTTTACGGGACAGTTCAGGAACCCTTCGGCGAACCAAAAGTTGAAACTGTTCATTTACAATCCGGTACGCGAGGGTATCTTCCCATCCCCTCGCTTCCATTTGTTTGATTAGGCAATCCTGCAAATCGACTGACGCGATTCCCACTGGCTCAAAGGATTGCAAAATTTTCAGACCTTCCTGTAAGTCTTTGAGCGGAAGCTCGGAAATGAGGCCAAGTTCCGAAAGGGGAGTGGATAAGAAGCCATTCTCATCGAGGGAGCCAATCAGGTATTCACAGGCTATGGACTGGCCCTCGGTTGCATCAGCCATTTTTAACTGGTCCAAAAGGTGTTCCTGCAGGGAGGTTTCGGCTACGAGGGAATCAAAGAAGAACTGCCGTTTTTCCTCTGCCTCGGAATTTCCAAGCTGAGCTTCTCCTTCGTATTCCCTTTCATAGTGTTCGCGTAAATCTTCCTGCATTTCCTGGAGCACAGAAAATTCGTCGGAGAAATCCAAATCCATTAAATCCTCAGCCGGTTCGTCCCAATCATCCTCACTGTCTGAGGGAGTTTCATCTGACTCTATTTTTTCATCGGGAAGATCATCAAATTCGCTATCCTCATTGTCTGAAACTTCATCGGGAGATGGTTCCAGTTCTTCGCCGTCCAAGCTGTCATCATTGCTTCCAACTTCCTCAAGCAATGGATTGGTTTGTAATTCCTCCAAAATGGCAGATCGCAGTTCCAATGCAGGAACCTGGAGAATTTTTAAAGACTGGCGAAGCTGGGGAGCCAATACCAGGCTCTGTGTTTGCTTCTGTACTTGCCTAAGACCTTGGGAAAGGGCCATCTGTAGTGAAAAGCAGTTTGGGGATTAAGCGATAATCGGTGGAGTTTCCTTGCGGTGCCAACGCAAGGCAGCATTTTCCCCGTCCCGACTGAATAAATCGTTGGTATAAGCGGCCAACTTTTCGTTGGTGGGCCCATAGCCTTCCCCATAAATAAAATTTTCCAACCCCGTGAGCATTTGCTCAGCGGTTTGGTATCTTTGATCGCGCGGTCTTTGCAATGCGAGATGAAGGATCGAATTGAGCCTTTCATCGATATCCTCTCGGATCTCGGAAAAATTAGGGATCTCCATTTCCAAAATATTCCGGATGGTATTTTCGGGATCCGCATCCTCAAAAATATTATATCCCAGCATCAGTTCGGCCATCACCACCCCGCAGCCAAATAAATCTGCCCGATGATCGGTCACCTCGCAGCGAGCCTGTTCAGGGGATAGGTATTCATCTTTCCCGGCAATCACTTCACCTTCCTGGTTGTACATCAGGTCCAAAGCCTTCGCGATTCCGAAGTCGGTCAGTTTTACATCGCCTTCCTGACCAATCATAATGTTTTTGGGGTTCACATCCCGGTGGACAATGCCGAGCGGGCGGTTTTCCTTGTCTTTTTTACGATGGGCGTAGGCTAGACCACGACAAATCCGGGAAACAATAAAGACCGCAAGATCGGCCGGGATGTATTGATCGGTCTCCACATGGCGGTCGAGAAACTCTTCGAGATTCCATCCCGACACATACTCCATCGTCATAAAGTATTGCTCGCCAATCTTGCCCAGGTGGTAGGTTTGAACGATATTGGTATGGATCAGGTCGGCGACCAATTTGGCTTCGCCGATAAAATTATTCCGGAATTCCTCAATCGCTGAGTATTCCTCTCGAATTAACTTGATGGCCACCACCTTGCGAAATCCGCCAATTCCACGTTGGGTAGCCTCGTAAACCAAACCCATTCCACCCTCTGCGATTTTACGGGTTAGTTCGTAATGAACTTCGTTAAAAATGTGCTTCATCCAGTAAAGTATTCCCTTTGATTACAATCCTATGGTACCTCACAGATCAAAATCATCAAGTCCAACATTCAATCTTTTTATGAGTTTTTGGTTTGATGGCATAAAAATAGCTGCATTTATGAGGAATTTGACTTCCCCGCAAGATTCATCATCTTTGAGCTTATGATCAAATTAACGGATTCCGCGGTTTCACAGGTGAGTAAAATGCTTTCCGAAAAAGAAGAGGGTATGCTTTTGCGTATTTTTATCGAGCCTGGTGGATGTTCTGGGTTTGAATATGGTATGTCCGTTGATTTCCCCAAAGAAGGCGATCAAGTCTCAGAATACCAAAACATCCGCTACGCGGTGGCTGGGGATAGCTTGGACTACCTCAGTGGTTCGGAAGTACATTTTGATGATGGGTTGACCGGCAAAGGTTTCGAAATTCGAAACCCCAATGCCCAATCAACTTGCGGGTGCGGGAAGTCCTTCAGCTAAGAGGCTTATTTAGCGTTATCCTTACCATTTTCCTGTGTGGTAAGGTATCTGGGTTGACTGGTCCTGTACATCAGGATGGCCCAGTAAAAATGGCTCTGGTGCTGCCTAGTTCTGGGGTGTTGCCCAATTCCACTGCTTGGATTGGTTGGTCGATCGAAAGGGAGGATGGTTGGCACACTTACTGGGAGCATCCAGGAAATGTGGGTCTTACCCCACAATTAGATTGGGAATTACCAGACGGGTTTACAGTAGAGAGTTTACAATTTCCATTTCCCAAGCGTGTACAAATGGCCGGGGTAAAAGCCTACGGCCATAAAGGTAAAACTCTGTACCTCGCCCAGTTGAAGGTGCCTGATATTGCAGTGGGTGAGCGAGTCAAGCTAACTGCCAAGGCGAGGTGGATGGTATGCTCAAATGTTTGCCTCCCGCAATATTCCGAGCTTTCCATCACCCTTCCGGTGGTAGATTCACTGCAACCAGACAAGGAATGGAGTCCCCGGTTTTCGGATTTTCTGGATAACCTGCCCAAGGAAATTCCTCTAAATTGGAGTATGAAAGCTCAGGAGATTGGTCAATTTACCAAACTTAGTGTAGCTAATGTAGACCCATCGGAGGTGAGGGATGTTTATTTATTTGGGGGAGATTATCTGGTCTGCTCGGATGCCAAGCAGAACTTGCGTGCTCTTCCCTCTGGTTTTGAACTTCTTCTCCCCAAGCCCACTTGGCCGAAAGAAAACCCCACCCACTTAAACGGACTTTTGCAGATCACCAGTTCATCCAGTACTCAGAGTTTTTATACCCTTCAAGTACCGTTGAATTAACAAACTCCCTTCGGTTTTCTTTACATTTCTTCCAGGGTATCAATTCCTAGTAGGTTCAACCCGGTTTTTAATACCGACTGGGTGGATGCACAGAGTAATAGCCGCAGGTCTTTGGCTTTCACATCATCAATCATCACTTTTTCCTGGTTGTAAAAGGAACTGAACTCGGTGGCCAATTCATACAGGTAGGTACATAAGAAATGAGGTTTTAATTCCCGTGTTGCTTGCTTCAATGCCAATGGGAAAAACAAGAGTTTTCGGGAAAGCTTTCTTTCCGCATCCGATTCAGGTGGACGAGCATGGGTAAAAGAGTCTTCGGTCGATCTTTCCACTTTACGAAAGATACTCGAAATCCGGGCCACGGCATACTGCAAGTAGGGAGCGGTGTTCCCCTGCATTGCCAGCATTTTATCCCATGAAAACACATAGTCGAGCGTACGGTCCTGGGAAAGATCAGCATATTTTACCGCTCCGAGGCCAATTACTTTGGCTCTTCGTTGGACTTCTTCCTCAGGAAGGTCCTTATTTTTTTGCTTCACCATATCAGCCGCCCGGCGGATCGCTTCTTCCAGTAAATCAATCAGTTTGATCGGTTGCCCGTCACGGGTTTTGATCGCTTTATTATCATCTCCCAGGATGGTTCCAAACCACACATGGGAAAGGGTGGGGAGCGTTTTCTTATCTGCATCAAACCACTTTTGAGCGGTCAGGAAAAGTTGCTCAAAGTGGTCGCGCTGGCGTCCATCGGTCACATAAATAATCTGCTCTGCCTGCCATTCTTTTTGGCGGTAGGTCAGAGTGGCCAGATCGGTGGTGGCATAGTTACTGGCACCGTCTGATTTACGGATTATGAAAGGTTGCTTGGCAAAGCGCTTGTGCTCCGGGTGGAAGACAACCAGAGCCCCATCATCTTCCTGGCAAATTTTGTGTTTACTGAGCCCCTGGTAGACCTCGTCTACCTGATCCCGGTAAAAACTTTCTCCCAATGAATGATCGAATTTTACATCCAGTAGTTCATAAATTTTAAGGAAGGAAGACATGCTGATATCGCGAATTTTTTCCCAGAGTTGTAGATTCTCGGGATCCCCATCCTGCAATTGCACGAGTTCCTGCCTGGCTTTGGCCAAGGCTACTTCGTCCTCTTTAATTCTCGCATTTCCCTGGCGGTATAGATCTTCCAATTGGGCGATTGGATCGTCTCCCAAATCATCGAGCGAAATCTTTTGCTCCTTAATCGCGAGCAATAAGATACCAAACTGGGTACCCCAGTCTCCCAGGTGGTTATCCCGGATGATCTCATTTCCCTGAAAGGCGAGGATACGAGCGATCGATTCGCCGATAATCGTGGAACGGATATGGCCCACATGCATTTGCTTCGCTGTATTGGGCGATGAATAATCCAAAACCACCTTTTTTGGGGATTCAGAATGGGCTGAATTCGAGATGGCAGAATCGGATCCATGCTCGGAAATCCATTCGAGCAGAAACTTTGGAGTCAGGGTGAAATTGATAAAGCCTGGGCCGGCTAGATCCACCGTCCAATTCTCGGATGGGGGTAGGGCGTCGATGAGGATTTGTGCGAGCTCTCGGGGGTTTTTACCTGCTTTTTTGGCAAAGGGAAGGACTCCGTTTGCCTGGAAGTCGCCAAAGCGCTCATCTGCAGAACGGGTCTGAGGATCAAAGTCTTCGTTGAACCCATCCAACGATTGGGCGGTATGATAAAGGAGTTCGTCAAAGGACGGAAGAAGGTCAAAGGAAGTAGACATTTGGTATGCCTGTAAGCATGGATTGGCGATCGCGTCAAGACCACTCCGCTGAAAAGACTCGACAAATATAAGATTTTTTAATATGCAATGTGCTTTGCACGATTTTTTCTAAATCCACAACTCAACCCCCGAGTACAGTTATGCCTAAGGCCAAAAAAGAAGCCCCCTCCTTCTCCTATCTCATTGAAAAAAAGCGCGACGGCGGTGAATACACCGACGAAGAAGTACGCACCATTGTAGATGCGATCCTTGATGAGGAAATGCCCGAGTTCCAGCAATCTGCCTGGATCATGACCAATTTCTTCAAGGGAATGTCCGCTCAGGAAATTGCCTACCTTGCCGAGGAGATGATGCTCTCCGGTGAAGTCATCGAGATGATGGATGTTTCCCGTCCCAAGATCGAAAGATACTCGACCGCAGGCGTTGGGGACAAAACCACTCTCGTACTCGGTCCTTTATCCGCAGTAGCCGGTGTGGCGATGCCGATGATGAATGGATACGACGAAGAGTTTCTCACCTCCAATTCCGAGAAGCTTCAGGCAATTCCCAAAATCAAAACCAAGTTGGACCTCGATGATTTCCATGCCAAGGTTCGTAAGTTTGGATGTGCTTTTGCAGACCGTAATGAAGAAATTTCCCCGGTTGAAAACATTCTCTACGATCTACGCCAAAAGATTGGAGCGATTCCTTCCATTCCTTTCATCACAGCGGGTATGCTTAGCCGTAAGTTTGCTTCGGGTGCAGAAGGTGTGGTTGTCGATGTAAAATGGGGTAAAGGTTCTTTCATCCGCGATGCGGAAGATGCCAAACAACTTGCCCGTTCCATCACCCGCGTAGGTCGCCTGATGAAGCGTCGTTGCGTAGCCTTGGTCACCGATAACAACCAGCCTTTGGGACACGCTCTTGGTGCTTCTCTTGAAATCAAGGAAGCGATTGAATTGCTCAAAGGAGAAGGACCGGAAGATTTACAGGATTTAGTGATGAAGCTAGGCATGGAGATCGTACGCCTCGCTGGAGTTGCTGGTTCCACACTTTCCGCTAAACAAACGGTTCGTAAGCATTTGGAAGATGGATCAGCCCTCCAAAAATTCAAGGACATCGTGGAAGCTCAGGGTGGAGATAGCAGTGTGATCGACGATCCTGAAAAGCTCCCCAAAGCCAAGCATGTGAAAAAGCTTCCTGCTCCCAAACGTGGATATGTTCACACTATTGATGCCGGTCAATTGGCTCGCGGTGTGCAAATTCTTGCCTATGGAAGTGGAGATAAATTTGATCCAGCCGTAGGGGTTGCTGAAATGAGAAAAGTTGGCACCCAAATGAAGCAGGGTGAACCTTTGATGATGATTCATTACAATGATGAAAAACGTTTGAAGGAAGCCATGGATTACTTCAAGGCTGCATATCGTTTGGCTCCTAAACGTCCCAACCCTGCACCTCTTGTGGTGGAGCGTGTTGCGTAAGGAACGATCCCAATTTTATATTCATAAACAAAAAAGCCTCCCAGGTTTTGGGAGGCTTTTTTTGTGCCCGTTTAAAATGGGCTAAAGTTTAAAAACTTTTACACCCGGCCCTGGTAGGAACGGTCTTCCGTGCTTATCTTAATGACATCATCTTTTTTGATGAAGAGGGGGACCATCACAGTAATGCCTGAGGATATGGTCACTGGTTTTTGTACATTTCCAGCGGTATCTCCACGGATGGCGTCGGGTGCTTCGATCACCGTAGCTTCCACGGATGCGGGAAGGTCCAGGCGCACCGCTTTGTCGTCCACCAGTAAAATATCGTAGTTGTTACCCTCGACCAAAAAGATCTCATCCTCTCCAATCATATCCTCGGAAAGCACGGTGTCCTCGTAGGTCTCCAGGTCCATAAAATGAAACCCTTCGGTATCCTTGTAACTGTATTCGAGTTTGATGGTGGTGGTGTGCAAAAATTCCACATTATCGGTGGAGCGAAACTTGGTGGTGGTGGTCGCTCCATTGTGCAAGCTGCGCAGAGTGGTCTGGACAAATCCTGCCTGTCTGCCCTGGGTGCGGTGCTGCATTTCCAATACGATATGGGGGGTGCCTTGGTAGAGGATTGCCCGGCCTTTGCGAATTTCTGTGGGTGATGCCATGTTCTTTGTCTGTAATTGGTAAGTTTTGAAAAAGAGATGGGCGACATCCAGTTGCCTGATCTCCAAAAATATTATTTGCTCTTAAACATTCCCCGGATCAATGACCACTCAAAATTCCACTCACTCCTTTATCTCCTGGAACGTCAACGGGCTGCGTGCCTGCCGAAAAAACGCCTTTGACCAGTTTGTGGAGCAAATATCACCCGACTTTCTTTGTCTGCAGGAAGTAAAGCTCAACCCCACCGTTATTCCTGAGGAAGACTTTGGCTACAAATTTACCACCTTTCATTTGGCCGAGAAAAATGGGTACTCGGGCACCGCCATATTTTCCAAGG
>JAQCIX010000059.1 GCA_027593365.1 Verrucomicrobiota bacterium | reverse complement strand
GGTCGAGGTCATAGAAGCCGAGCAAACCGACCCTGCAGTTGTCCGCTCTCTGTTACACTTCGTTAACCGCATCGGTAAGCGGGCAGTGCTCTGCAAGGACTCACCAGGTTTTTTGGTCAACCGCATCCTTGTGCCATATCTGGTGGAGTCGGCGATTCTCTGGGAGGAAGGAAATGAGGTCTTGGCGATCGACCGATCGATGACCCATTTCGGCATGCCCATGGGGCCGCTTAGATTGCTCGATGAAATCGGATTGGATGTGGCCGGGCATGTTGCCACCGAACTGAAATTCCGACTGCCACATCTAGCGACCCCACCACCCATGCTCGCTGGCATGAGCGAGCAGGGTATGCTTGGCCGAAAGTCTGGCTCCGGATTTTATATTTACTCATCGAAAAAAAGCGGTCGACTCCAACCCAACCCGACCCTTGGCAAACTAGGTAAACGAGCCGCCAACCGTGCCAAGGAAACCGAGATGTCCGAGCGGATGAATCTAGTCATGCTCAACGAGGCCGCCCGTACCCTCGAAGAGGGTGTGGTCGCCACTCCCGAGGATGTTGATTTCGGAATGATTGCCGGCACTGGATGGGCTCCTTTTCGTGGTGGTCCACTCCGTCATGCAGATTCGGTTGGCATTCGCCCTCTGGTCGAGCGAATGGAAAAACTGGCCGACACCTATGACGAGCGCTTCGAGCCCTGTAAATACCTCCTTGAACTTGCTCGCAAAGACAAAACCTTTTACCCGGAGTCGAGTGAATCGACTCACACTCTCTCATCCAAACAAATGGAAAGGATCCAATCATGAAGACCGTAGAACCCAAAACCAACCCCGATGGAGCCATCGATCTAACAAGATACTCCAAGGAAAAAAGACAAGCCCTGGAAGTGACCGAGGAAGCAAGAGGTCCCAGGCTGATGAATGGATTTGCATCAGGACTCTTTATGGGGAGGCCACGCTTTGACTCCCTCTACGAAGCTATCCAAAAACCATGTCCCGACGGCGAGGAAGGAGAGAAATTCCTAAAAACACTCGAGTATGTGCTCGACCATCACGCCAATCCCGATGAGATCGACGAGACTGGTGAGATTCCAGAACCCCTGTTGGAGAAATTAGCCGAAATTGGTGCCTTTGGGATTAAGATACCCAAGGAGTATGGCGGGCTCGGCCTCAGTCAGTCCACCTACTCCCGGGCGGCCAAACTCTTGGGAGCCCGTTGCGGCAACCTCACCGCCCTGCTCTCCGCCCACCAATCCATCGGCTTACCCCAACCTCTCCTTCGGTATGGCACCGAGGAGCAAAAGAAAAAGTTCCTGCCCGATGTGGCCAAGGGTGCCATCACTGCCTTTGCCCTGACTGAGGACGAGGTCGGTTCCGATCCATCCCGGCTCAACACCATGGCTAAGCCGATCAAGGGAGGTAAGAGCTACCTTATCAACGGGCAAAAACTCTGGTGTACCAACGGAACCAAGGCAAAGTACCTCGTAGTCATGGCCCGTACGCCATCCACCACCGGTTCGGGAGGAAAGCGAAAACGGGCCATCACCGCCTTCGTGGTCGACGCCCGCAGCCCCGGGATCGAAATTGTCCATCGCTGCCGCTTTATGGGGTTGCGTGCTCTCTACAACGGGGTCATCCGCTTCACCAATGTCGAAGTACCTGCGGAAAATATTATCCTTGCCCCCGGCAAGGGTATGCGAGTCGCTCTTAATGCACTCGGGGTGGGTCGACTGACCCTGCCTGCAGCCTGTTCCGGGTTGGCTTATGAAAGTTTAAGAATTGCCCGACGCTGGTGTGTGGAAAGACGCCAATGGGGATCGGAAATAGGCCGTCATGAAGCCATTGCATCGAAGATCGCCGACATGGCTGCTGATGCCTACGCCACCGACTCGATGGTGCGGATGACATCTGCCCTGGTCGATGCCAAGGTCGACTTTCGTATGGAGTCTGCCCTCTGCAAACTCTGGGGCACCGAGACCGCCTGGCGCGTGGTTGACGACCTCATGCAAATCCGCGGAGGTCGCGGCTATGAAACCGCGGGTTCGCTCGCTGCCCGGGGCGACCTACCCGAGCCGGTCGAGCGGATGATGCGCGACTCCCGGATCAACCGTATCTTCGAAGGCTCCACCGAAATCATGCGACTCTACCTTGCCCGCGAAGCCCTCGACCCCCACTTGCGTCTCGCCGGCGGAGCGATGGACTCTCGCCTGTCCCTCGGTACCCGCTTGCTCACCGCAATCAAAGCTGGGATTCACTATTCCATCTGGTACCCCGGCCAATACCTGCCCACCCTGGGTGGACGCCCCGCCGGTATCAGCCGGAGAACCCGCCGGGCCCTCGCCTATATAGAACGGACATCACGCAAATTGTCCCGCTCTCTTTTTCATGCCATGGCTCTCCACGGTCCGGCTCTCGAAAAAAGACAGCTCCTGCTCGGCCGGTTGGTTGATGTGGCCGCCGAATTGTTTGCCCTGTCCAGTTCTCATCTCCGTGCGGAAGCCATATTATCCGGCAAGGAAACCTGCGATGAAATACGCAAGGAAGATTTACCCACCATCCTTGCCTACCTCGATGAGCGCACCCGCAACCGGGTCAATCAACTCTTTGTGGAACTGAGTAATTCGGCCGATGGGAAAAGCCGCCGTCTCGCCCGCAAAATTCTGGCCGACTAAAAAATTAGATTTCAATCGGGCCGGGATGGTTGATCCCGGATGCGTTTCGGGATGCACCCGGCATCTCCGCATGAGGGTTCTTATCTAATGCTTTACCTGCCGGAATAATTTCTCCTTCCACAATGCGTGGAGGCTCGTGCCGGTTCGGCGTTGGACTGCCGGGTATGGTATCCCCGGTTTGCTCCGTCCACTCGGATAGAAGAGAGCGGGCTTGCTCAAGAGCTTCCTGATGTTCCGCTTCATTGATCAGATTCGAGAGTTGGTGCGGATCCTTGCTTACCATAAACAATTCCTCCGGCGGACAGGGGTTGGCAAATAACTGGTGCTGTTGAGGCTTGGTCTTGCCAGCAGCATGCACCTTCCAGAGCTCGGCACCGGCCGGGTAATAATCATCCGACTCGTAGCAGAGGTTCGGCTGATTCGGAAAATTGTTTCGAATATAGAGATAGTCGCCAAACCGCACCATCCGTTCATGATTGCGGTACACATGCCAATTGTGCTCGGCAAAGACAACACCCCTAATCGTTGCCTTGGGATCTTTGAGCATGGGGAGAAAACTTCGCCCCTGCACACATTGGGGACGCTTTACACCAGCCAGTTCCAGGCAGGTGGCACTTAGATCAATTGCACTGATCAAACTTTGTGACACTGCCGGACGATCGATCCGCTCAGGATAATGGACCACCCATGGAGTCTTGATCCCGCTATCATACATACGGGATTTGCAGCGCGGAAAGGGTCGTCCATTGTCCGCTGCCACCACAATCATGGTATTCTCAAGAACACCCTGTTTTCGTAATTCCTCGGTCACCAATCCAACATAGTGATCAAACCGACTGACCTCGTGATAATATCCGGTAAGATCTTCGCGGGTGATTTGGGTATCCACGAGGTAGGGAGGAATTACTACATCGTCTGGTGAGTATTGGGGCGCTTCCTCCGAGATGGTCCATGGCCGATGGGCATCACTCGAAGCAAACCAGAAAAAGAAGGGCTTGTTTTGGGGACGCTTCCTGACATGACTTACCCAGTCCTTCGACTTGCCCGGACCGCCCCCTTGGGTGATTTGATCAAAGGCACGGTCCTGGTTTCCAAACATATGATTTTTACCAGACAGTACCGTGTAGTACCCAGCCTCACGCAGAAGTTCAGGAAAACGAATCTGCTCATCCGGCAAACGAACATGCAACTCCGGGGCACCAGTATTGTGAGGATAGCGACCGGTTATGATACTGCACCGGGAGGGACTGCAACTACTGGTGGTCAAATATGCGTTATCAAAACGCATGCCATTGTCCGCCAAAAAATCGATATGGGGAGTCTGGATGACTGGATGACCATAGCACCCAAAATCATCCTGCGAAATATCATCGGCTATGAAAAATACGATATTGGGCTGCTTGGTAAACGCAGTGCCTGAACAAAGCAAGGATATGCCAAGCAGCCACCCAATATGTATTTTCAAGCCTAAGGTTGGTAGGGTGTACGGGAGTAGTTCAGCTCATCCAGGATCGCTTCCAACTTCCGTCCATATTCAACATAGATTTCCACCGGGTCTCCCGCATCCGCATTTTGGGAATCCGCATCGTGAAAGACCGCGGCCAAGTGAGGCTCAATAGAGATCCCCCCATCATATCCATTTTCCTTCAGGTCCTGTAAAATTTCCCGTACTTTCCCCTGCCCCTCCCCCGGATAAAGATACACTTCCTTGCCCGCATTTTCCGAACTTGGTTCCAGGCAGTCCTTGATGTGCACATATGCAATGTGCTCGCGTACCTTTTGATAAAATTCCCACGGGTCCTGCCAAGGTTCCCCCTCTTTGGATCGATCGCGGTTAAATACAGGATTGGCGGTGTCAAAGACCAGTTTCATCCCAGGTATGGCATCCAGTAATTCATGGGTATGCTGCCAGCTCATCCCTCCATAGTTCATGCAGTTTTCATGGAGGGCAGTGATTCCATGCTCCGCAAATTTTTCCACAATGATTCGCAGGCGGCGGATACGTTCCTCCACCATTAGGTCTTCTCCCTCCACCACCTTGTAGCTCATGATCCGCACCATCTTTGCCTGCAAAGCATGCATCCGTGGAATGGCCCGATCCACCTCCCCAAGCGTTATGGAGAAATCATCCCTCACATCTTTTCCCCAATTGGCAATAGCCGATCCAAAGGCATTCACATAGACATTGGCTTGTTCCAGGGCTCGGCGAAACTCATCAAACTCTGTATCGGATACATCGTGGAGGTTTTTCCCGTTTAGACAGCGGGCTTCAATTGCATTCCACCCCATCGACAGGGTAGTTGAGATTTGCACATTTCCATCCTGTGAAGCCTCATCGGCAATTCCTGTAAGGTACATAATTTTTCGGTGTATTTTTAAATTAGTTGGATAGGACGATTTTTTCTCCACCCGCCTTGGCAGATTGGTAGATTGCCTCAATCAGCTCCACCGCTTTTCTCGCCTCGGCACCATCCACCTGAGGAGATTCCCCGCGACTCAATGCCAACAGCGCATCCTCGAAATTTCTTTGGTGCCACTGGTAATCAATCGCCTTGGGATCCGCAGCACCCGCTCCTGCCTGTACGCCACCCACCCCGAACCTCTCAAGAATTTCCTTATCTCGGGGTAATGGATTTTTGAGGTCCCACAGGTCAAACTTATCATCACACATCCGAATGGACCCCTTGTCCCCGCAAACATGGATAGATGCAGGCAGTCCGGTATTAGAGTAACAAGCTGTGCTTGCCTGAATCACTCCCCTCGCCCCATTGGCAAACTCGACCATCGCCACCGCTACATCCTCCACCTCAATGCCCTCGTGGGCTTCCAATCCGCAGGATGCATAAACGCTTTTGACAGGACCAACAAGATGGAGCATCAGATCGATGGTATGAATGGACTGGTTCATCAGGGCCCCCCCGCCGTCCAGTTCCCAGGTTCCACGCCAGGCCCCGCTGTCGTAATACTCTTGCGAACGCCACCACTTAATCGCCACATCCACAAGAACTACTTTTCCAAGACGACCGTTTTCAATGGCCCGCTGGAAAACTTCGGTGGATGGATTAAACCTTCTTGGGAAAATGCCTGCCAGCATCACCCCGGCCTCCTCACAGATCCGGATCATCTGATCGATCCGCTCGGTAGTCACCTCCAGCGGTTTTTCGCATATAATATGCTTCCCTGCTTTGGCCGCTGCTTCGACATGCTGCAGATGCACTCCGCTGACCGAGGCCACGGTGACCACACTCATTCCTTCGTGGGCAAGAAACTGATCCAAATCAGAATACCCTAAACATCCATGCTGTTCGGCAAATCTATTGGCCTTATCATCCCGTCGGGCATAGGCGGCGACCAGTTCAGCTCCAGTCATAGCCTTAAGCGCCTCGGCGTGAAAATCTCCGATTACGCCGGCACCGATGATCCCTACTTTCTGGGCGGCTGGTGCGATCATTTGGAAAAAGGTAACTGGTTTTTAAAGAGAATCATCAGCTTGCTTTGTTTTTCATACGCAAATGCGCCCATGCTACCAAGGCAAGAAATACTCCCAACCCGACTGTACCAATAGGGAATCCATTGGGAAGAGTCTTGGTGGTAGCAGTGTGCCCAGCAGCGAGGCCCGTAATCAGCAAAGAAGTTCCCAACAAAAGATTCCAGATTAGGCGGCTTTTCCCCCTAGGAAGGTCATCTTTAAGTAATCGGGATGAATTCATCATCAAAAAGAAAGCCAGGCAGGCGATGGGGAAAAGTACATACCCAAATGTGGATGTGACCACTGCCAAATACGCCTTCGATCCACCATCCCAAAAGACCGGCCAGAACACCCCAAACAATCCGGTAAGAATACCTGCCTTATGAATTGTTCCTCCATGCGGTGCTCCCAAAGCCTCACAAAAAACAAAGCCGGAAATCAGGCAGAGTATCGAAATCGTGGACAGGGCCATCGCCAGCACCCCGAGGCCGAAAATAAATTGGGATATCGAACCTTCCCCACTCAGTGCACTGAGCGAGTTGGCAAAATTTCCGGTACTCCGTGGTACGAGCATGGCCGCTAGGCGGGTCTCCGCCTGCCCCACTTCCAGATCGGAAAGCTCCGGGGCAGCCCCCTTTCTCTTTGAGATCAACTTGGTAAAGTCCTTCGCTCCGGCCGAATCCTCCACCACTCGTACCTGCCCATTTTCCTCGACCAGCAAGCCATCATAGGGCTGGCCATGAAACATGTAAGCCGAAGCGATGACCACGCACGATACCGCCAGTACATAGGGAATGACCATTCCAGTAGAGAGATCAAATATCGCCAACCCGCGGTGCTCTTTGCCCCATTTTTTGGAGAGCATGGAGTAAGGCAAAAGGAAGGTCATATTGATCCCCACTGCGGTGGCAGCCGCACCCACCATGCGTTCACGCTGGGTATCAACAATTTGGGCGGTCCAAAATTCGCGGATGCCCACATGCTCAATTTCCTTGAGCAGGGGAAGAAACACATCGCCCGGCGTGGTTAAAATACTCAGGTCCGGAATAAACCCACTCAGCGTACCGAGCAGGTTAAAGTCTACCGAAGAGGTTGAAATCTTCAGCACTACACCCATGAAACAAAGCACAATACCGGCCACAATTCCCTTGAGCACCCACTCGTAAACCTTGATCCCCATCCCCTCTTTTCCGTAGCATAGTGTAATGGCGGTAACGGCGATAAAGATGAGCCCAGACACTAAGTACTTTGAGCCCGTCCCTCCATCGGCAAAGGCTTCCGGAAACAGGTTCTGGCTCACCGCTCCATAGGCGAGAGAGTACTGGGGCAAAGCCCAAACCAGGTTGGCCAGCAAGGTGGCAATCAGCCAACCCCAGGCAAGCACGGGGTTGATTTCTGTCCGCATCGCCTCAAAAGGAGAACGGCCGGTGGAAAGGGTGACATAACTGATCGCACAGAGCATAATCACCCCCAGAATCATCGCCACCAACTGCACCCACAGAATCGAATACCCTCCGATCACTCCGAGGAACAGGGCACCGGCCAGGGATCCGCCCCCGAGGGTTATGGCACTCTGCAACCAGCCTGGCCCGGACAGACGGGCATAGGTCTTGTACTTTTGCAACCCACCTGCCTCGGTGGCACGAACCAGTTCCTCTCGATCAATCTTCATAGTAAATTATTTCAGTTCGCGGATACGGATATTACGGAAGCGGTAGACCTGCCCCTTCTCCCCATGATGCTGCAGGGCAAGGTATCCGCGGGCATCCGTATCGTCGGTAATGTCCAAAGTATTGACCCCATTAACCCAGACCTGAAGCCTGTCCCCCACGCATTTGATACGGTACTGATTCCAGTCATTTCTCTGCAAAGCGTTTCTTTTTTCCTCGGTCCAGGTCTTGCCATTTTGAGGGTGGTCCTCTGGCTTGATCGGTTGCACCCAACCCCGCCTACCTTCGTCGTACAATCCGCCTGACCATCTTCTATCCGATCCATCCACCTCCGCCTGATAGCCAAACATGTGCCCATTCGGCTTACGCTGAGAGCGAAAGAGAAAACCGGAGTTTGCCTTGCCCTCGGGCAGCTTCACCTCCACGGTGAACTCGAAGTCAGTGTACTGTCTGGTTGTGGAAAGAAAAAACTTCTTGTTTCCCACCAGTTCAATGATTCCCTGGTTCACTCGGGCTTCTCCCCATTCGTAAGGGTTTTCCCAGCCAGTTAAATCTTTTCCGTTAAACAAATCTACCCATCCCTTTTCTCCGCTGAAAAGGCAGGAACTAAGGGGGAGCAGTGCTAGAAGTGGTATCCAAGTTTTAATCTTCATAAAATCCAAAGTAGTTACGGGCATTGTGATAGCAGACATCGGAAATGAGGCTGCTGGCTAGTTCAAAATCTTGAGGGATCATCCCCTCCTCCATATCCTGACCAATTAGGTTACAGAGAATACGGCGGAAATATTCGTGTCTGGGAAAAGAGAGAAAGGAACGGCTATCTGTCAACATACCAACAAAGCGTGATAATAAACCAAGGCTGGACAGGGCATTAATCTGGGCTTCCATTCCTTCCTTCTGGTCAAGAAACCACCAACCCGATCCAAACTGGACCTTGCCGGGTATCTTCCCGTCCTGAAAATTGCCCGCCAGGGTGGCGAACAAATAATTGTCCACCGGGTTATGGTTGTAGATCACCGCCTTGGGCATCGCCCCGATCTTTTCCAATTGATCAAAGTAGGAACCAAGCTCACGCCCCTGCTTACAATCTCCAATCGAATCAAAGCCCTTGTCCGGGCCCAACTCAGCAAAGCGGGAGGAGTTCACATTGCGGTACGCACCGAGGTGCATTTGTTTGGTCCATCCCTTGGCAGCATCGAGTTTCCCAAAGTGCACCATGAGAAAGCTTTTGTAGGCATGAGCATCCTCTTCACCTGCGGCCTTGCCCGAAAGAGCGTCCAAAAATACTTTCTCTGCACACTCCCTGTCTGGCACTCCCCCATAAGCATGTTCGAGGCCATGATCTGAGAGTCTGCCCCCTGCCTGGTGAAAGTCCTCATGTCTTTGGTCAAGAGAACTTAGAAAGTCATCAAAGCTGGCAATGGGCTTACCGGTCACATCCCCGAGCTTTTGGGTCCACTTAGCAAACGCAGAGGGATCTTCGACACCCAGTGCCTTATCCGGGCGAAAGGTGGGCAGCATTTTTAAAGTATTGCCGGATTGATTGACTGCGAGGTGGTGCTCCAGGCTGTCCACCGGATCATCTGTGGTACAGACTACCTCCACTTTGAAATGCTGGAGGATCCCGCAGGCACGAAAGTCCTCACCAGCGAGCTTTTCATTGGCTTGCTCCCAGATCCTTGGGGCGGATGCCTCATTGATCAGCTCGGCAATCCCAAACAGTCTTTGTAGCTCCAGATGCGACCAGTGGTAGAGGGGGTTGCGCAAAAACTTAGGCATCGACTGGCAGTAAGCCAAAAACTTGTCATAGGGGTCGGCATCGCCGGTGCAGTATTCCTCCGAAACTCCATTGGCCCGCATCGCCCGCCATTTGTAATGATCGCCCTCCAGCCAGAGTTCACAAAGGTTGGCAAATTTTCGGTTCTCCCGGACATCGATAGGGGGTAGGTGACTGTGGTAATCAATAATGGGTAATTCCTTCGCCACCTCATGGTACAACTTCCTTGCACTTGCTCCTTGAAGCAAGAAATCATCTCCAATAAATTCCTGGGTGGTGGGTGCAGTGGATTGGGCCATCTTCCTTGATTATACAACAGAGAGGTTGACTCGTGTAAAGCATTGATTCAATATAACTTTCTTTTGTTTCGATGAG
>JAQCIX010000058.1 GCA_027593365.1 Verrucomicrobiota bacterium | reverse complement strand
AGTGGCTTTATATCCGAGGGTAAGCAGGGCTGAAACTGCATCACTGTAAGAACTTAAGTCTGGACTACCATCCAAACTTTGATCTGCAATAGAAACGGAAGCACCCGTATCGCTTTGTGCTGATGCAATCACAACCCCCTTGGGTAAAACTTTATCTTTGAGTTCAACCACAATTCTTTCAGCAGTTTTCTTCCCAAGCCCTTGAGCTTTCGAAAGTAAGCCAACATCGCCTTGAGCAATTGCATTTTTTAAAGTAGGAAGGGAAAGGGAACCTAAAAGATTCAATGCAATTCGGGGTCCGATACCAGACACTTTATCAACGATCATGCGGAAGAAATCTCGGGATTCCCGATCAATAAATCCGTATAGGGTTTGGGAGTCCTCTCGATAAGTAGCCTGAATATGCAGGCGGACTACTGTATCCAGTGCTGGTAGCCTTTCTGAAGTAGTCAATGGAACATGGACTTCATAACCGATTCCTCCAGTTTGAATAACAGCAAGACTTAGCTGGCACTCCACCAGTTTCCCCTCGATAAAAGCGATCATCTTGTTGAGGAAACCAACCCAAGTACATCCTGCATGGAGTAAAGTCCGGAAGGGCGCCCCATGACCCACTTTGCTGCACGCAAAGCACCAGCGGCAAAGATTTTTCGATCCGTAGCCCGATGAGTGAGTTCAAGTCTTTCACCAATTCCAGCAAAATAAACAGTATGATCGCCCACAACATCCCCCCCACGCAGAGCATGGGAACCAATTTCATCTAAAGGGCGCTCTCCAACTAGACCGCTTCTCCCATGAGCAATCTGATCATCAGAAAGCCCCCGGGAATCTTTAAGGATTTCAAGCAATCGATCCGCAGTACCACTCGGGGCATCCTTTTTTAATTTATGGTGCATCTCAATAACTTCGGCATCGAAATCGGAAGAAGAGTCGAGGACACGAGCGGCTTGTTCCGTGAGGTAGAATAACAAATTTACCCCGGTCGAAAAATTACCTGCCCATACAACAGGAATCCCAGAAGTCGCTTTGAGAATTTCTTCCTTCTCCGATGGATCATGCCCAGTTGTACCTATGACCATAGGCTTCCCAGCCTCCCCGCATTTTTGAGCAAGCGGCAAAGTTGCTTCCCGGAGAGAGAAATCTATCACCACATCACATTGGTTTATACCATCCGTAGGATCATCCCCCAAATCGATGGGCCATGATATTTGGCAATCGTAATCCGAACTGATATTCGAAATAGCACGCCCCATACGACCACTCGCACCATTCAGTAAGATATGAGTGCTCATCGGCAAACTTCCTCAGAGAAGTGGATTCGGGAAGCAATTTCCTTAAGGAGATTTAGGTTCGATGCAGAAGGAGGGGTTAACGGAAGGCGAACTTCTGCAGACTCAATCATACCAGCAAACTGCATTAATATCTTCACAGGGACTGGATTTGGTTCGCAAAATAAATCAGTGAACAAATTATAATTGGATAAATGGATTTCTCGAGCTTTTAGGTAGTCTCCATTGAGTGCATGGTTGACCAACTCAAGAACGACTTCGGGAACTAAATTGGAGGCTACGCTGACAACTCCTTGAGCACCACAAGACATGAACGGTAGCGTGAGCCCGTCATCCCCAGATAAAACCACAAAATCCCTATCAATTCTGGAGATGGTTTCCGAAACTTTAGCAGATTGGCCGCCAGCCTCCTTAAGGGCCATAACATGGGGAAACTTATCCCGTAGCCGACAAACCGTATCCGTGGAAATCTCGATCCCACAACGGGAGGGGATTGAATATAAAACAATCGGCTTTTCTGTAACTTCAGCCAAGGCACGAAAATGAGCGAAAAGCCCCTCCTGACTGGGCTTATTGTAATATGGAGCTACCAGTAAAAAAGCGTCCGCCCCAGCCTCATCGGCAGACTTTGTTAGAGCCAAAGCTTCCGATGTGGAATTAGCACCTGTTCCGGCAATCACAGAAGTATCGCCTCTTACAACATCAATGCAGGTCTTGATAACCTGAAGATGCTCAGATTCGGAGAGGGTGGGGGATTCACCAGTTGTACCACAGGGAACAATACTGCTCACGCCTGCTTCTGCTTGCCTGATAATTAAGCGTTCTAGATCTTTGTATGCAACCTTACCATCAAGCATTGGAGTAACCAATGCAGTGTGCACACCATGAAGTCGATTCTTGTCCATTGTTTAGTTTTGTGAGATAAGCCAATTACACTTAAGTGTTCTTCTTCGACTTTTGTCGAGATAAACACATAGTGGTCAACTTTTTAATGGTGGAAACTCAAAGGATTCGCAATTTTTGTATCATAGCACATGTCGATCATGGCAAGACAACCTTGTCAGACCGGCTCTTAGAACGCACCCAAACGGTGCTTCAACGTGAAATGAAAGAACAACTTCTCGATTCCATGGATTTGGAAAGGGAACGCGGCATAACGATTAAATGTCATCCGGTAACCATGAAATACCGCTCCAAAGACGGAACGGATTATTTATTTAACCTGATTGATACTCCAGGTCATGTTGACTTTGCCTATGAAGTATCCAGAAGCTTAGCGGCTTGCGAAGGTGCTTTATTACTCATCGATGCGTCCCAAGGTGTAGAAGCCCAGACTTTAGCCAATGCTCAGCTCGCAGATGCTCAGGGGCTTAGCATTATTCCAGTAATTAATAAAGTGGACCTGCCAAGTGCTGATATTCCCAGAGTTTCGAATCAGATTGAAGAAATTCTTGCCATACCTGCGGAAGACGCGATCCACGCAAGTGGAAAATCGGGAATTGGAGTCGAAGATATCCTTGAGGCAGTCGTGCATCGTTTACCACAGCCCAGATGGGGTAATCACCCCAAACCCAGGGCCCTCATTTTCGATAGCCAATACGATCCATATCGAGGAGTTATTTGCTACATTCGGGTTTTCTCCGGAACCTTTTCTTTGAACGCAGGTATTTTACTCATGAGTGACCAAAGGAAAACTCAGGTTAAAGAACTAGGCATTTTTATCCCAACCCCATCACCCAAAGCGACTCTATCTGAAGGTGAAGTTGGATATATCGTTACGGGAATCCGAGATGTTGCCGACATAAAGATTGGCGATACCTTAACCATTACAGAATCTCCCGCACAAGAGATGCTTCCTGGGTATAAAGAAGTCCGTCCCATGGTTTTTAGTGGTTTATATCCACTCGACACATCAGATTATGAGAAACTCAAGCGTAGCGTTGGGAAACTCAGACTCAATGATGCATCCTTCAGCTTTCAGGCTGAAACTTCAGTGGCCCTAGGCTTTGGTTTTCGCTGCGGTTTCCTAGGTCTTCTTCACATGGAAATCATTCAGGAAAGACTTCGAAGAGAATACGAACTGGATTTGATTTCAACTTACCCCAGTGTGATTTACCGAGTTACCCTGACCACAGGTGAAACCATAGAAGTGGATAACCCACTCGATCTTCCTGACCCGTCAGAAATTGATAAAATCGAAGAACCTACCATAATTGCCAGGATCCATGCGCCCAATCAATCCATTGGGGATCTGCTTGCTTTAGTTACAGAAAAGCGGGGCTCGTGTAATAACACTGAAACTATTGATGAAACCAGAGTCATGCTGACCTGCCACCTTCCCTTGAATGAAATATTGGTGGATTTTAACGATCGTCTAAAGAGTGTAACTCACGGTTATGGATCTATGGATTACGATATGGATGAGTATTCGGAATCCTCATTGGTACGAATGGAAATCCTTGTTAACAATGAACCGGTGGACGCATTTTCAACCATTGTCCACCGAGAGAAAGCAGAAACTCGGGGTAGGGCACTTTGTGCAAAACTAAAGGAAATTTTACCGAGGCAACTTTTTAAAATCGCTCTACAAGCCTCTATTGGAGGGAAAGTCATTGCCAGAGAAACTATTAGTGCCATGAGGAAAGATGTTACGGCTAAATGCTATGGTGGGGATATATCGAGGAAAAGAAAACTCCTGGATAAACAAAAAGAAGGCAAAAAAAGGATGAAGCAAATTGGTAGCGTCAATATTCCTCAAGAGGCTTTTGTACAGATCCTCAAAAGTTCCACATAGCCTCCTAAAAGCACGAATTAATCGATCAACTCTTTCTCAAAGAACTGTATGGATAACGAAGACACACCCAGGAGAGCAAATAGAAGGGAGCGAAAGGGAGCCAAAGAACTCTTGCGTATTGGTCATAAGGCGTGGCTCTACCGCAAAGACAAATTGACTGCGATTGAAGAGAGGGCTCTTAAAATTGCCAATTCAGGTTTGCATGATGCACTTAAAAACAAGAGGACCTCTGCGGATGACCTGGAAAAGAAAGCTCGTATTCTAGATGATGCCCTTCGTAACTCAGGAGGCCTTTACTACCATAAGAAAAGTTGGGTCGAAAATGTGGAAATGCTTCTTGTTGCTGCCATCGTGATTCTGGGCATCCGAAGTTTTTTTGTTCAACCATTTATCATCCCAACCAACTCCATGTATCCATCTTTTTATGGAATGACTCCCCATATCTATGAGGACGAAGATCCGCCAAGCTTTATTGAAAGATGTGTGGATAAAATTTTGCTTGGAGCCTCTCATTATCAAATGGAAGCCGAATCGAGCGGCACTCTTTACTTGGTTTTACAGAATGGATCCAGTCATCGTTATGTCCAAAGCAATTTCCCGAATGGTCGTTTCTTTATTATCCCAACGATGGCCAGAAGATATGTTTTTGAAATTGGAGGAAAAGAGCACACTTTACAAGTACCCGCAGAGTTTGATTTGGATGAATTATTAGCAAAAAAGTTTGCAGGCATCGAAAACCTCCGGGACTTGCCTATGGTAGTGGCTCAGGATGCCTCTCTTGCTCAGGGAAGATTGAAATTATCCGAAAAGAGATTCTCGAAAGGAGAAATCCCTTTGGCATTTGATGTTCTTTTGGGAGATGCATTGTTCGTGGACCGTATGAGTTACAACTTCATAACTCCCAAAGTGGGCGATCCAATTGTTTTCCGAACTGCAAGCATTGATGAATTCAACCGAGAATTGAACCAAGAAACTTTTGCCCAAATTGGAGAAGATAAATACTACATTAAGCGACTCGTTGGCGAACCTGGCGATACTTTGGAAATTCAGGTTCCAGAAAAAATTTTTACAAATGGCACTGATGTAAGGAAAGGAGTTCCAGGCATTCTGCTAAGAAACGGTCAGCCCATTGAGGGTTCAGAAGCTTTTACTGAAAACCGAAGACAGACGGAAGCCTTTCTTAGATCTTCACAAACCGATCTCTTAAATGGATATCCCGGCTATCGGGCAGATGGATTATTATCCAACCGTAATCAAATCAAAGTACCGTCCCATAAGGATCCTTCCAATATCACCGGAAAAGATGGATATTTTGCTATGGGAGATAATTCCACCGACAGCTTGGACGGAAGAGCCTGGGGTTTTGTTCCTGAAAATGAACTAATTGGTCGAGCCTTATTTATTTACTATCCATTCACCAAACGCTGGGGCTTAAGTAAGTAGTTCGCACAATATGTATTATGTCTAATTAAGTAAATTCGCTATGACGAATCTACCAAGTTGGTTATCAAAAAGGTCTGCGGGCGTATTGCTCCATCCTTCATCTTTACCTTATGGTCACGGCATAGGTTGCTTAGGTGAAGCCGCTTATCAATGGATTGATTTCCTCCGGGACGCAGGTATTTCCTTTTGGCAAATGTGTCCGGTCGGCCCCACTGGTTATGGAGACTCCCCCTATCAGGTATTTAGTTCTTCTGCAGGTAATCCATACTTTATTGATTGGGCTCCACTGGTTGAATTCGGATACATCCAACAGGATAGCCTTTTCTCTTTAACTCAAAGCGAAGCTCATCAAGTCGATTTCGGTTCTTTGTATGAAAATTTCGATCCTTTGATGAAATTAGCTTTCAGTAACTTCAAGAAAGATTCTAAGCCTTTGGTGGATCGCTATGGGGATCTGGAACAATTTAAATCTAAACACGCCTCATGGCTCGAGCCCTACGCAACCTTTCAGTCGTTAAAATCCAAGAACAAGCTCAAACCTTGGTGGGAATGGCCTGCCGAAGATATAAATGCGTCAAACGATCCTTCATCCGCAGGCAATGAATTTGAGTTTCATTGCTTTTTGCAATTTTTATTTCGCTCTCAATGGGATGAACTTCACCAGTACTCAAAATCTAAAAAGATTTCGCTCATAGGAGATCTTCCTATTTATGTAGCCCCTGATTCTGTAGATATCTGGAGAAATAAAGAGCTTTTTCAGATTAATGAACTAAATGAATTTACATCCATTGCTGGAGTTCCACCTGACTACTTCAATGAAAAAGGTCAATTATGGGGTAATCCTTTGTATAATTGGGAAAGAAATAAAGAGGATGACTACAAGTGGTGGATTCAAAGGATCCGAGATCAACTTGATCTCTTCGAGGTCATTCGAATTGATCATTTTCGGGCATTCCATGACTATTGGTCTATACCCAAAGGCTCCGAAGATGCTGTAAATGGTCGATGGGAAATAGGCCCTGGCATTGATTTTTGGAAACAAGTTCGCATGCACTTTCCTGACTTGCCCTTTCTCGCTGAAGATTTGGGCGATATTAACAAGCAAGTCAGGCAGTTAAGGGATTCGATTGGATTACCTGGCATGGCAGTCTTACAGTTTGCTTTTGATGGAAACCCTAAAAATCTCTACCTGCCCCATAATCTCATGCGGGATGTAGTATTATATACGGGAACCCACGATAATGACACCAGCCTAGGTTGGTATGAAACCGCAGATGAAAGTTCAAAGTCTTTTTTTAGGAGTTACTTAAACATTGATGGCTCCACGCCTGGTTGGGATATGCTCAGGCATGCATACCGTTCCGTCTCGCAACTTGTAATCACTCCGGCCCAAGACCTTTTATCTCTTGGTACTGATGCCCGTTTTAACAAACCCGGTGAAGCGTCTGGTAATTGGAATTGGAGAATGACGGAGGCTCAGTTTCATCACCTCAGACATCATTCGACCAGATACCTCCGAGAACAGGCTATCCTTGCAGGAAGATTATCCAAAGCTTAAGGTTTTATCTTTATGCCCCATATGAACAAGTCTCCGGGAGATCCTCCAAGTGCTGTTAATCTACTCCCCTATCTACTTTATTTAAAACCTCATTGGAAAGCATTTGGAGGAGCCCTCTTCTTTGGGATTATTTATGGAGTATCCAGTGGTTTTGGTCTCCCCTTCATGACCGATCAGATTTTCCCGAAAATATTTCCTGCGGATAGCAATAGTGCCAATCTGCATAGTTGGGAGATTTTTATCTATGTTGCTTGGTTTCCCTTCGTTTTTTTAATTCGTGGAATAAGCAGTTTCGGTAACGCTTACTTGATTAACTTTTGCGGTATGAAAGTACTGGAAAAAATTCGGGTCGAAGTGTTCGCAAAAATCCAAAGACTGCCCCTTTCTTTTTTTCAAAAATATCAATCGGGAGACTTGCTCTCGAGGACAACCTCTGACACCGCTCAATTGCAGAGTGCTGTTTTAAGCATAAGCAATGATTTAATCCGGCAGCCTATCACATTCATAGGAGCCATTACGGCCCTCGTTGTAATGGCAATCCAAAGAGAGGGAATGTCTTTTGTTCTCTTTTGCCTACTAGCTATTCCCCTTTGTGTCTTCCCCATTCGACGGGTTGGCATTCTTTTAATGGGAAAAGCTCTTAGTTTACAACAGAGAACAGGTGGACTGACTTCTGTTCTTAACGAAAACCTGTCTGGGCCTTCAGAAATTCGTTCTCTTAATTTGCAGCAGAGAGAAGTTGATCGATTTACAACTCAATCTGAAAAATTTCTCACTGCGAGAATGAAGGTGGTTAAATACTCCCACATCCTCACTCCATTGATTGAAATTATAACCGCCACGGGCATTTCGATTGCAATTTTTCAGGCAGCACGAACCTCGATCCAACTGGATGCCATAATTCCTGTAATTGTTGCCCTTTATATGTCCTATGAACCAGTCAAAAAACTCGGTTCCATTCATAATAAGATCAAAGAAGGTCTTGCTTCCCTACAAAGAATTAACGAAGTCCTGATGGCTGAGGAAAGTATTTCCGAACCTTCCTCCCCTGCCCCACTGAATAAAGTGAGCGGGAGAATCACTTTCAATCATGTGGCATTCTCCTATCCTCGCACATCCGAAAAGAATTCCGAGAAAACCGTTCTTAACGAGATCAACTTAACCATTCAACCGGGTGAAGTCGTTGCTCTAGTCGGACCAAGTGGGGCTGGAAAAACAACATTTGCAAGTTTAGTAAACCGTCTTCACGACCCAACCACTGGTGAAGTTTTGTTGGATGATAAAAATTTAAAACAACTTTCGATTCATCAACTTCGAGAAGCGGTCGCCTATGTCCCCCAAAAGCCATTTCTCTTCGATGAATCGATCGAGGAAAATATTTTACTTGGACGATCTGCTTACACCCACGGAAGCGTAGAAAATGCTCTCAGAAATGCAAACGCATGGGAATTTGTGCAAAATATGCCCCAAGGAATTAAACAAAAAATAGGTGAAAAAGGAAGCAGGCTATCGGGTGGCCAACTACAAAGGCTTGCGTTGGCTAGGGCCTTCTATCGTAATTCCCCCATCTTACTTCTAGATGAAGCAACTTCGGCTCTGGACACAGAAAATGAAGAGAAAGTCCATCAGGCTATGAACCAGCTAACTAAAGGGAAAACGACCATCATGATTGCCCATCGATTTAGCTCCATTCGTATGGCAACCCGTATTTTGGTGATGGATAAAGGGAAAATTATCTCAGACGGAAGTCACCAAGAATTGTACTCTCATTGCCAGCTTTACAAATCTCTCTACGACAACCAATCACAATCCCAATAGAGATTCTTCTCCTCCGATTTAATTGCCTGACTTCCCTCCGCATAAAAGCCTTAAAATCTGCAAGCCATCGCTAGGGACGCCATCCGGACAAGAAATTGTTGGCTTTAGCCTAACCGGTAAGGCAGAACGAAGAAAGGAGAGTAGATTTAGACAAAACCAAACGGCTAAGGGTACTTCGATTGCTGGCGAAAGAGAATTCGAAAACAAAAGAAAACCTGTCAGACCTGATATAATAAAAGAGAAAAATGGACCTCCAAACAGAATCAAACTTCGATCGATTAGCTTTTGTTGCCTGAAAACCGTAACGCCTGAAAGAGGATTATTGAGTCCGATTGAGCAGAAAAGCCTTCTTCCCATTTTAAAGTTCACTTTAAAACCACTCTCCTTGCTCTCCCCTACTCGAACTAAAATTCGACCCCTAGAAAAAAAGAGTGCACAAAGTACATGACCAGTCTCATGAGCAAGCGTAGCGAATGGCTGCAATAGCCAAAAGTAAAAGAAACCCAACGCAAGGTAAGGGATTCCCTCCTGGCTAAAATAATCAATAGTTGCTAAGGAAATCATACGGGGTAATTAGAAAAGGATTGATGGAGATTACCAGTTGATGCAAGTTTTTGTGCTTTGATTACTTACAGATGTTACGATTTTTTAAGCAAGCGTTCTCAAGACAAAACCTTGAAGTTCAAGTTCCTCATGCAAGAGGACTGCCAATCACTGATATGAATCAATATGGAGAAGAAGCCGAATCCAGGCAGTGGATTGGCGTTGATTTAGACGGTACATTAGCGGAAGCAGGTCCATGGCAAGGCTTTGAGCACATTGGTAAACCAGTACCTAATATGGTCAAAAGACTCAAGATTTGGATAGAAATGGGTTATCGTGTAAAAATTGTTACGGCACGTGCGGAAAAACCAGATCTTGCGATCCCCCCTATTCTTGCTTGGTTGGAAAAGCACGATCTCCCTGAACTCGAAATTACCAATGCCAAAGATATGGATATGATTGAACTGTGGGATGATCGTTGCGTTCAAGTTGTGCCAAACACAGGAAATCCGATTGGACCTAACCCTGACCCTTACCGGTCCAGATA
>JAQCIX010000057.1 GCA_027593365.1 Verrucomicrobiota bacterium | reverse complement strand
CGAGCGGTCTCCAAAGAACAACCAGTTCTTACCGGTGGCCCCGGTAATCTTGCGCTCCTCAATAAAGGAACGGAAAGGAGCAATCCCTGTGCCTGGACCCACCATAATGATTGGCGTGCTGGTTTCCTCCGGCAGTTTGAAATTCTTATTAGGATGGAAGTAACAAGGGATGGTTTCACCCACCCGGTCTGCGAGGTAGGAGGAACAAACACCTTCCCGCTTACGACCGTGAGAATCATAGCGCACAATCGCGACCGTCAGGTGAACCTGTTCCGCATGAGCCTTGATACTCGATGCGATGGAGTACAACCTGGGGGGCATTGGCCTTAATAAACCAACCAAGCAATCGGCAGAGATTCCGGCTTGGGGGTATTCGAGAAACAGATCGATCAATTCACGCCCCCAAAGGTAATCGGCAAAGGCATCCCGGTTGGCCGGTTCAAGCAACTGGTTAAGGTTTTCGGATTGGGCCAGTTCGTTGAATTTTTTGACCTGAATCTTACTTAGCACCGTACAAGCGAGATCGTTCGTTAAGGCATCCTTTAGGCTCCGCCTTTTTTCTCCTAGTGTGACCTCCTCTTCTCCACTCAATCCAACTGCAGCGAGAAGGTCCCGTACTACCTTGGGATCATTCTGCGGAATCACACCAAGAGAGTCTCCTGGTTCATAACTTAACCCACTCTCGGACAAGCTCAGTTCAAAGTGACGTGTTTCCTTATCAGATCCCTCTGTAAGCAGGCGATTGACCAATAACTTGGACGGATAAGGATTATCTTTGGTGGGGGCGGATGGATCGTTGAGGTGAGACATAATTGGTACAATGAAATTTTCCTATCTCTTCTTACAAACCTGAACGAACAATCCAAGAGAAATGAATATTTTTTATTTATCAATTAACATTTACCCGGATGGGATTGCTGGCCATTCTTGGAACACTTTGCGATGAACTTTTCTGAATTATCCCAGGAAGATAAAGATGCATGGTCCGAAACGATGTTGGACCATCCCTACTCTGTGGAAGAGTGGATGGAAGCCAGGCAGGCTCTCCTCAGCCTTTTGCAAAAAGACACAAGAGAGACTAAGGAACAAGCTCTTCGAGCTTACATCGCTTGTTGTGCTGAGGCGATGTCAGGGATGTCGCCCCCTGCCCCCCTAGCCTCATCGGTGGAAGAGTTTTACAGCCTTTATGGAATGGACGAGAGTGAAAAGAATGAGCCTGCCTGAATCAAGCAGGAGGACCGGGTCTCATCTTACCAAGCTTTTCCCGGTGAGCCTTGGCCACCAATAAATATTTCTCCGCCCATCCTTTCAGTTTTTCCCGCTCCTCTTGTGTGAGCTTCCTCTTTACTTTTGCAGGGACTCCTGCAACCAGGCTCCCTTCCGGGACTTCCATACCTGCTGGGACCAAACTATTGGCTGCGACAATGGATTGCCGGCCTATTTTGGCCCCATCTAGAATCGTGGAGTTCATCCCGATTAAGCATTCATCTTCCACCTCACAGGCATGAATAACTGCTCCGTGCCCAACGGTTACATACTGCCCGACCACCAAGGGATAGTCGTCCGCCAGGTGTCCAATCACTCCGTCCTGCAAGTTAGAGAATTTACCAATTTTTATGGAATTAATATCCCCACGAAGCACACCTCCGTACCACAAACTTGCACCTTCATCGAGCTGCACATCTCCAACCACCACAGCGGTGGGAGCCACAAATACATCAGGGCCATACATTGGTTCTTCTCCCATGTATTTTTCTAACCTCTCTGTTGTATCCATTGGGGCGAGTCCTACTTGAAAAGGGAATAGGCTGTAGACAAAACCGGACTTGTAACCCGATCAATCGGGTTTACGAAAAGACCATAGAAGCTATTGGCAAGCCTCACATTCCTCACCATTGAGCATGGCTTGGATACTGCAGGCTTTCTTCTCAGCTTCAGAGAACTCTTTTTTCGGAGAAGGTTCATCTGAAGGTCCATCGGCCAGAGGTTTGGCTTTCTTTAAATCAACCGTAGCTTTTTCAATATTGGAAGCACCCAGGGTTCTTAAATAATAGGTGGTTTTCAGACCTTTACGCCAGGCAGCCCGATACATGTGAGAAAGACTCTTCAAATCAGGGGTACCTAGGAAAAGATTGACGGACTGGGACTGGTCAATCCACTTCTGGCGACGAGCTGCAGCCGAAAGCACATATTCAAAGGAAACATCAAACGCAGTCATGTACTTTTCCTTAATCCGCTGAGGAATTCCATCGATCGGACCAAGTTCTCCATCAAAATATTTTAATTGGTCAGACATGTCTTTGTTCCACAAGCCTTCCTTTTTCAGGTCATTTACCAAGAAACGGTTAAGCACCATGAAGTCACCCGACAGGTTGCTCTTCACAAATATATTTTTGTAGGTCGGTTCAATACATGGGGATGAACCCATGATGTTGGAAATCGTGGCGGTTGGAGCGATCGCGATCACATTGCTGTTACGCATGCCATGCTTGGCAATCTTTTTGCGCACCACGGACCAGTCCATTTTGGAACTCTTGGGAACCTCCACTTTTTCACCGCGTTCTTCCTCAAGCATCTGGATGGTGTCCTGTGGAAGAATACCACGGTCCCATTTCGATCCACGATAAGAAGAGTATGTGCCACGCTCATTGGCTAAATCACTGGATGCTTCATAAGCGTAGTAACAAATCGCCTCCATAAACTCGTCATTAAACTCGACGGCTGCTTCAGAAGTGAAGGGTACATCCTTGATAAAGAGTGCGTTTTGCAGCCCCATAACCCCAAGACCAATCGGACGGTGGCGATTGTTTGAAGTTTTCGCAGCCTTGGTCGGATAAAAGTTTACATCGATCACATTATCCAAGGCACGGATTGCGATCCGGATCGTGTCACGGAGTTTTTCGTGATCAATTTCACCCTCTGGGGTAAGGTGGGAATCAAGGACTACGGAACCAAGGTTACACACTGCAGTTTCATCTTCACCCGTATTCAGTGTGATCTCGGTGCAAAGGTTGGAGCTATGGATAACTCCGGCGTGATCCTGGGGACTGCGAACATTGCAGGTATCCTTGAATGTGATCCATGGGTGTCCAGTTTCGAAAAGCATTTTGAGCATGGCTTTCCAAAGATCAATCGCAGGCATACTATGTCCCCAAATCTCACCCTTCTCTGCTTGGGCTTCGTACTCGGCATACTTGTCGTCAAACGCCTTTCCATACAGGTCATGCAAATCAGGTACTTCATTGCTCCGGAAGAGAGTCCAGTTTTCGCGGGATTCCATCCGCTTCATGAACAAGTCCGGAATCCAGTTGGCGGTGTTCATGTCGTGGGTCCGTCGACGATCATCTCCGGTATTTTTACGAAGTTCCAAAAACTCTAAAATATCACAGTGCCAGGTTTCCAAGTAGGCACAACCTGAACCTTTGCGTTTTCCACCTTGGTTTACCGCACACAACTGATCGTTGTGCATTTTAAGAAATGGAATCACTCCCTGACTTTCCCCATTGGTGCCCGCAATATGGCTACCAGTCCCGCGGACGGCTGTCCAACTTCCACCAAGCCCGCCTGCCCACTTAGAGAGGAAAGCATTTTCTGCAATTCCCCGGTACATAATCGACTCGATTGTGTCATCCACTTTGTACAAATAACAGGAAGACAACTGAGAATGAGGCGTGCCCGAGTTAAAGAGTGTGGGAGTGGAGGAACAGAACCGACGACTTTTATAGAGATTATAAAGTGCGGTGATTTGTTCTTCCGGGTTTTCCTCATGAGCAAATACTCCCATAGATACGCGCATCCAGAAAAATTGAGGAGTTTCCAATCGGCGAGGAGTTTCACCGGTTTTATCAACCACCAGGTAGCGGTCGTACAAGGTCTGAATACCCAAGTAATCAAAGTCTAAATCTGCCGATGGATCAATGGACTGGCATAAGCGGTCTACATCCAATTTCAGTAATTTTTTATCGAGGCGTTTGATCGCAACACCTCTCTTTAGATAGGATTTAAATTCCTTTGCGTGAAAAGTCCGAATTTCTTCGATACTGTGCAGGGAAACATCCCAACCCAAGACTTCTTGATAAATATAGGTAAGAAGGATCCGGGCAGCAAACTTTGCAAAATCAGCATCACGCTCGATTAAGGCTTTGGCGTTAAGAATGATGGTCTTGCGCAGATCGGCTTCGGTGATTTCCGAAAAAACAGAACGGCGAAGGCTTTCTTCGATTTGCTCCGGATTCAGGCAAAGGTCGAGACCGATACTGGCAAAGTTGATTCTCTTTTTAAGGTCGAGACCGTCCCAGAAAAAGGTAGTTCCATCCTTTTTCTTTACCACGATCATGGAGTCCTGTCGGACTTCATGATGTTCCACATTGCTTTCGCGCTCCACCCGGCGGCGGGCCCGGTAAAGGATGTAGGACTCTGCAACCTTGAAGAAGCCATGCTTCATCAATTCCTCCTGCACGAAGTCTTGGACATCCTCAATATTGATGAATGCCTGACCTGTAGCCACAGCTCGTCTGCTCACTTCGTCGGAAATTTGGACTGCAGGCTCGGAGTCTAAGCGTAAGGAAAGAAAGGCCTTACGGATCGCCACCTCAATCTTGGAGGAATTCCAGGGAACTACTTGCCCACTCCTGCGAATCAAGCGAATCAGGGAACTGTCCACAGGTGTACTGGCAGCAAATATCCCATTTCCTGAAGATCCGTGATTGGTTCTGGAGAAAACGAGACTTTTTGCCACATCATAGGCATCATTTTCAACCAATGCTTTTTCAATCAGCTTGTGAAGGTCGTCGAAGGAGAGGCGGGGGGCACCGCCTTCCTCCTCTTGCTCCAACCGCTCGATTAAGCGGCTGGCGACGAGCCGGGAGGACTCCACCACGAGCTCCCGGTTCTTTGGGGTGTATATTTCCTTTTCTTCCCTTGAGATCATCAGGTCGGTCAGAGCCTCCCCGATGACCTCGGCCACCTCGGCGATGTGGAAATCACGGTCACCCGCGCCATCTGTAATACGCACTTTGGGGATTTCGAATCGATTCTCTCCCAAATCTTCCGCCCAATCAAAACGGGGCTTGTTTTCTCGCGGCGTTTCTGCCGCTTTGGTTAACAATCGATCTTCCTCAAATATAGTATTACGCATCAGTCAAATTTCCATCCAATATAAGTTAAATAAGTTTCAGGTTCGGGAGCCCGCTTCCAAATCTACAATTCATCGTCCGAAACCTCGGACAATGCGGAAGATTTTTGGTACTCAGTAACCCGTCCCTCGAAGAAGTTTTGTTCTTTCTTAACATCCATCATTTCCGCAAGCCATGAGAATGGGTTTTCCAGCCCTGGATTGAGGATTTCGAGGCCGACTCCGTTGAGACGGCGGTCTGCAATGTAATCTATGTAGGTGCAGAATTCATCGGCACTCAATCCCACAGAACTCACGGGTAAGCAGTCGCGGATAAATTCCTTCTCCAACTGCACGGCTTCCTTCATCAGTTCAACCAGATCGTTGCGGAATTCAGGGGTCCAGATGTCAGGGTTTTCATCGATAAGCACGCGGAAAAGATTACGGAACAATTCAATGTGGTTCGATTCGTCCCGAAGGGTGTAACGAAACATTTGCCCAATCCCAGGGAATTTGTTCTGCCTCGCCAAACTAAGAACCATCCCAAAGAGGCCGTAAAACTGGGTTCCTTCCATGCACTGACCGAAAACAAAGATATTTTTGGCTAACTCCTGCTTGTTTTCGGTTTGAGTGAGATCCAGATCCCGACGGAGGTTTTTGGAGACTTTCGTAACAAACTCATTTTTCCGACGAATGGTGTCGATCTGCTCAAACATGGCTTCGCACTCGTGTGGATTAATACCCAGGGAACTGATCATGTACAACAGACTGTCTGCGTGGATATTTTCCTCGTGAGCATGACGGCCAAGAACGAGTTTGAGTTCAGGTGCGGTGACTAACTCTCTTACGACATGCTGGATGTTATCTCCCACAATCCCTTCGGCTGCCGAGAAGTAACCAATTCCCATCATGATAATCCATCTCTCACTATCGGAAAGTTCGGCGGGGTTTTTCCACTGCTCCAGGTCTTTCTGCATGGGGATATCCTCAGGTTCCCAGTGGTTCGATTTCATCTTCCGGTATAAGTCGTAGGCCCACTGATATTTGAGCGGGAGTAGGTTGAAAGTCATTGTTTCCCGACCATTAATCACCTTCTTTTCCTGAAAGGCCTGTACTGCTTTTTCTTCGTTTAGAACAAAGGATTTTCCGCCGATTTCGTATGTTTTGTCCATGATGTTATTTTCCCTTCTTATTTACCTGTTAAAATTGTAGATCGGCGAATGAAACGGGAATCGATGAGCGATTTTGAGGTAGGAAATCGCAGACCCCTCGACGATGTTTTGGATAGTGTGCCTTACCCGAGAAAATGAAAAGAAAAAAATCGAATTTGTTGAATTTTTTTTCAATTCCGTACCCTGTATGTAGTGTTTGTGTAACAATTTGCCCCCTGTATGTAGTGTTGTTAATAAGTTTTAGTTTGATTTTGTCGTTTGACAACTCTTTCTTGCAAGTCTTTGAAAAAAAAGAAAATAAAGACTGAAATCAGTCGATTTCCAAGCCCAAGTTGTTCAAAGTTATTCCCCATCCTTCAAGAATTTGTTCACATTTCAGGGAAACTCAAATTCAGCGAACCAAACTACCTTGGAAAAAGAAATTTAAATTGATTTTCCTATCGATCAATGTGCCTGAAGCACGCTCCTGGTTACCCAATCCTAAATTTTGGGTGGTTGGACAAAAGGCTACCAGTGGTCCTGCCAGTTTTTTTCGGGAATACCGTTTTGGGCAAGAGTCGATTGGGCGAGAACCGCCGCAACCAGATAAATAGACCCAGTCACCAGTAATGTCGTGTCTTGTTCGATCCAAGAGTACAGTTTGGGAATATCTTTTTCGTTGGCGTACTTTGCAGAAATCGAAAGTTCATCGGAAATCTTCCGGAAATCTTCCAGCGAAGTAGCCCGAGGTTGGTTCAGTTCCACGAAAGTAATATTCCTGGTTCGCTTGCTTAGGGGAACCAAAACATCCCGGGCACGTTCTTCTCCACATGCGGAAAACCAAAGATGAAATCCTTCCGGTAAGCTATCCCATAGTTCAGAACTTACCCGAGCCCCCTGTCCATTGTGACAAGCATCCAAAATCACAGTTGGATGGGTGGATATTTTTTGCCATCGCCCAGGAAATTGAATGGATTTGAGTGCTTGCTCGACCTTTCTTTCTTCCAGAGGGAACAAATTCTCGAGAATGCGGGTCGCTTGCCAGGCCAACGAGGCATTTCTTTGTTGAAAAGCACCACTAAGGTTGGTGCATGGAAAGCTATCTGAATCGTTCTCCAAGATGTCATGAAGTTTTGCCTTTCGGCTTTGAGCAACCTCAGTCACCACCTCCATCGCTTCCCTCGGCAACCATCCTGTTAACACCGGTTTTCTGTTTTTGATAATACCTGCTTTTTCCGAGGCAATCTGTGATATTTCATGGCCGAGGATTTCACAATGATCCAGCCCCACACTGGTCAGGATAGAAAGCTCGGGGTTGACCACATTGGTGGAATCGAGTCGCCCGCCCAAACCGGTTTCAATAATCGCCAGGTCTACCTTTTGTTTCTGGAACTCGAGGAAGGCAATCGCGGTCATCAGTTCAAAAAAGGTTGGCCAGACTCTCTCCTTGGTATCTTCGTTTTTTTCAAAATAGGGAAGACAGTGATCCACCCAATTTTCTATTTCTGAAAAGGGTAGATTCTTACCATCGACGCGGATACGCTCTCCCAATTCCAGTAGATGGGGCGAAGTAAAAAGACCCACTTTGTATCCATTTGCCCGGTAGATAGAATCGAGCATCGTACAAACTGAGCCCTTTCCATTGGTTCCAGCCACATGAATGGTGGGATAAGAATCTTGCGGATTCCCCAAGCCCTTACAGAACTGAATCATCCGCTCCATACCAAACTTCGATCCCTGGTTTCTCAGGGAGTATAGAAAGTCTAATGAATTTTTCACCCGGTAGCCCGTCTTATTGAGAAACGGGGGTTTCAAATGGAAAAGTTAAGACTTTTTTACAGCGGTCTTTCGAACCGCAGCCTTTCTGGCAGGTGCTTTTTTAACGGGCGTTTTTTTCCGGGTAGCCGAGGACTTCGTGGATTTGGGCAGAAGGTGATGAGCCAGATGATTCATCAAGTCAATCAAGCGGTCCTTTAAGTCATGCCGGTCGACAATTTGATCGATCAACCCACGTTCCAATAAAAACTCGGAAGTCTGAAACCCCTCAGGCAAATCAGCCCGGGTGGTTTCCTTGATCACCCGCCGACCAGCAAAACCGATCAGAGCTTTGGGTTCGGCAATAATCACATCCCCAAGGGAAGCATAACTGGCCATCACCCCGGCCATCGTTGGATTGGTTAAAATGGAAAAGAATGGAATCTTAGCCTTGGCCAGTTTCGCTAGAGCCGCACTGGTTTTAGCCATTTGCATAAGGCTGAGAATACCCTCGTACATCCGGGCCCCGCCCGAAGCAGAAACCACGATCACCGGAATATTCATTTCCAGTCCACGCTCGATTGCCCGGGTAATTTTTTCTCCCACAACCGATCCCATACTACCGCCAAGAAAGCGAAAATCCATCACCGCCAGGCTTACCAGGCGGCCCCCCATCTCCCCTACTCCCGAAACCACAGCATCTTCGAGTTTGGTTTTATCGCGGTTTTGCTGAAGTTTTTCTTCATAGGAAGCCAGTCCTTTGAATTTCAGGGGATCTCCGGAGCGGATGGTGCTGTCGTATTCCTTAAAGGTTCCAGCATCAATCAGGGATTTGATACGGTCCGGGGCCGGTAAGGGAAAATGATACCCACTCGCAGGAACCACCATCAGGTTCTTTTGCAGTTCCTTCACAAAGACCATCTCGCCAGACTCAGGACACTTGGTCCACAATCCTTTAGCTACCCCTTCGCGGGATTTTACATTAACCTTGGAATACTTAGGTTTGCTGAAAAAAGACATATTCGAAAATTGGTTTATCCGTGCCCAAGTGTAGCGACTTCCACCCGACTGACCCCACTTCCCAGCAGTACCGAAGCACATGCATCAAGGGTGGCACCAGTTGTATAGACATCGTCCACTAGAACTACTCTATCAAACCCATCCAAACAAGTTCCTTCTTTGAGGGCAAAAGCATTTTTTACATTCTTCCTTCGCTGGTTGAGATCAAGCTTAGTCTGACTGGGGGTGTTACGAATCCGGGTCATGCAATCATAGGAGACTGTACTCACTCCTGCCTCTCGGGCAAAAGCTTCGGCAATCCAAACGCTTTGGTTAAAGCTTCTCTTGTGTAACTTTTTTTTATGGAGAGGCACGGGAATCAGAACCGCTCCCGTAATAAACTCCAAAAAATCGGGAGCCCGTTCCAAAAACAAGGGAACATCCTGAAGAATTCTTTTATCTCCATGGTATTTTAATTGATGAATCAGGCTTCGTCCTGCCGGATTTAAATGGAACATCGTGCGTCCTGAGCTAAACACAGGACTGTGCTCCCGGCAGTTTTTACAGATAAGTCCGGCGTAATCCAAACCATCCATCCCCACCCCGCATAGCTTACAGCGGGAATGCTTAATCCATGCAATGGAATCGAGGCAGGAAAGGCAGGCATATGAGACATCATCCAAATAAGCCGCTCTTTCACAGATTGGACAGTCCCCAGGAAAAAACAGATCAAACAAGGCTCGTTTCCACAATTCCCAGTTGATCTTTTTCACTTTGCTAAAAGAGCGAGCTTCGGAAGCCTAAAAAACTTTTTCCATAGACAGTCCTCTGGCAGGAGCACTCACCACCCGGGCACTCCTGTGAGTGGTTTTAAGTAGCTCTGAAATTTCCTCTGGTGCGATTCTTCCCAACCCAACATCGATCATCGCACCGACCATACTGCGTACCATCTTGTACAGGTACCCTCCCCCTTCAGTCACAAATTGCAACTCGCCTCCGCGATCGTGCCATTGGGAACGCCATAAGGTTCGGACGGTGGGCTCATCCTCTCCATTGCCACGGTTGGCCGAAAAG
>JAQCIX010000056.1 GCA_027593365.1 Verrucomicrobiota bacterium | reverse complement strand
AATCGCGGCACTTTCGAATATTCCAATGATCCATTAGGGTGATCGTCATGGGGCCAAACCTTTCGAGCGCGTATTCACGAATCCCTTCCAAAAGTTCGTTTCCAGAAACATGACCACCTTTGCCCTGTTGCTGTTTTTCCATGTTTTTTAGGGTATGATCCAGGGCTTCTCGAATAAAGTAATAGGCACCTTTACCAAAACGATTGTCTTGGTCATGAATCTCTCGAATCACATCGGGAAAGTTTTTGTCGCTCATCGTAGGGAAATGCGTTAAGGATTAACACCTTTCCTAAGCTTATACCATTTCACCAAGCAATCCTAATTTATGAAAATTTCATACTCTTTGGCGAAAGACCGAGCCTCTCCTCATTGTATATCCTGGACTTATCGTAAGAAAAGATACCGCAAGTATTTTCGCACCCGGATCGATGCTTTCAGCTTTCGCAACCAGAAAGAAATGGAACTCGGTGTGAAAGACCGGGAGGCAATTGAGACCGAAGTCATTTTTTTAGTTCTTTCAGAAATTAAGGATAAATTAAACAGTTTGGAGGAAAGGATTGGTAAGATGGAAGAGTCTCTCCTCGACCAGCAGGAATCAATGAGAGAGATTCGAAAGCCTCCGGCTCCTAAAATTCTTAAAATTTCGGAGGCAGCAAAAGTTTTGCGAATATCGAGGCGCAAATTGTACTACCTGCTCGATAAAAAAGTCTTCAAGAAGTACAAACTCCCACACACCCGTACCACTTTTATCAAGTTGGACGAAGTCGAAAAAGCATTGGGGTCTTCGAATATTGAAGACCTCCTGAATTGATTTTCTTTGCTGTTTTTGCGAACCACCAATTTTTCTTTGCTAGCGAATCGCAGTTGTGGCAAAGAGATACCTTACTTCCTAACTTAAACCTATCTGAAATTTCAATATGAGTAAAAAATTCCCTGGAGGAGTGGCCACTGGAGACGCGGTACAAGCGATCTTTAATGATGCCAAAGAAAATGAATATGCGTTACCCGCTGTCAATGTTGTGAACACTCACACCGTGAATGCGGTGTTGGAAACAGCAGCTGCGGTAAATTCTCCTGTGATGGTTCAATTCTCGAATGGAGGTGGCCAGTTCTATGCAGGTAAGAGCCTAAACAATGATGGGCAAAAAGGAGCCGTTGCTGGTTCTGTGTCAGGAGCCCTTCATGTGCACGCTATGGCGGAAGCTTACGGGGTGCCCGTCATTCTTCATACCGATCATGCGGCCAGAAAATTGCTTCCTTGGATAGACGGACTACTGGATGCTAGCGAGAAGTTTTACGAGCGCGAAGGAAAGTCTCTTTACAGTTCCCATATGCTCGATCTTTCTGAGGAGCCAATTGATGACAATTTATCCACCTGTAAGGAATATTTCGAGCGGATGAATCAATTGGATATGACCATCGAAATCGAACTCGGAGTTACCGGAGGTGAGGAGGATGGAGTGGATAATACCGATATCGATAGTGCCCGGCTCTACACCCAACCCGAAGAAGTCAACCAGGCCTATGAAACCCTATCCTCCGTGAGCCATCGTTTCACCGTGGCGGCCGCTTTTGGAAATGTTCATGGAGTGTACAAGCCAGGTAATGTGGAATTGACTCCTGTAATCCTTAAAAACTCTCAGGAATTCGTTAAAGAGAAGCATGGTCTTTCCGGAAAACCAATTGATTTTGTTTTCCACGGGGGTTCAGGGTCTTCCCGTGAGCAAATTCGTGAAGCGATCGGATATGGGGTTGTGAAGATGAATCTCGATACCGATATGCAATGGGCATTCTGGGATGGAGTGCATGGTTACTACAAAGAAAAGAAGGATTATTTGCATGCCCAACTGGGGAATCCTGAAGGGGATGACAAACCAAACAAAAAGTTTTATGACCCTAGAGTTTGGCTTAGGGCAGGTGAAGTTGCCTTTGTTGAGAGATTGAAGCGCTCTTTCGAAGATCTTAATTGCATAAACCGTAACTAAATTTTTCAAGACACCTCTCCGTATCGGAGAGGTGTTTTTTTAATTAACTATCAAGTACAAATAGTCATTTTATGCTTTGATGTTTTCCCATTCTTGCATAGAAATAATAAATATGAGTGAACAAGAAGAACAATCTTTACCCAAACGAGTCGTAAGAACCATTACCTTAACCGAGGATGATTTAAATATGCTGGATGAGGTTGAAAGGGTGCTATCCAAGACAGGACACCGAGTAAAAACTGACAGTAAATTAATTCGGGCGGCCATTAATGTGGCGTCCCGAGTGCTTCATGGTAAATCCTATGATGTGAACGAGATTGCCGAAAAAGTGGTTCGGGAGGATGGTCGTTCCCTTAGTAAACTGATTGCGAAGAAGGGCTCTTAGTTTATTCAATCCCAAACCAGGGAGATTATCCCTTTGGCTGATGGATCAGCAACTTCGATTTTTTGCTGATTGATTTTTAGTGAATAAGTTTCTTCCTCCTGGAAAAAGACTGGTCGGTAACTCAGTTTCGTCATTTCGTGTGAAACTTTTTGCAAGCCATCCATAGGCCCATGGATGGAAACTACACCTACCGCTGCTTCGGTCAGATTACAAAGTGCATGACCGATTCCGTCCGGCGATCCTTTCGCCAACTTTGGGTATGCAGCCAATGCTTCATGGTATTCTGCATTCCATTTTTCCTGGTTTGTTCCCATTTGCCCAAGGGTATGGAAGCAACGAATTAAACTCGAGTTACCTGATGGCATTGCATGGTCATACCAAGACTTTTTTCTGGTTGGCCCAGAATTTTCAAAATCATTTGGGCAGGAGAAAAAACCTGGTAGTGCAGGGTCTTTAAATTTTTCAACCGTTCGCAGGAGGAGGCTTTCTGCTTTGGTTATCCAACTTTGCAATTTCCCAAATTTATAAATTTCTGAAACAGCCCCTATGGTAAGAATGGCCTCAACCCAGTAAGCATAATCCTCAAGAAAAGCGAAAGGGCTGGTTGATTGATCAGGGTAGCGGATGGAGGAAACCGATCCATCTGGGTGCTTAAAGACCGAATCCATCCACATAAGCAAGTTGTAAGCTTTGTGGATCAAGGATTCGTTGGCCAAGGCCACTCCAGCGTCCACCCAGGCTTTAGCAAGAAGAGCGTGCTGGGCGCAGGATCTTTTTTCATCTTTAGTGGGCTTATCCAGTTGGGATCGGCTTTCTTGAAGAAGCGACAGCATCTCAGCTTCTTGATCTGCAGAAATATCTTCGGAGGAAAAGGATCTTGGCAGGAAAAGCGGGTCGGAGCCCTGGGTGAACGGATTCCATTTGGAAATGGCTAAGTCAGCCCCTTTGGGGCCGAGTGCTTCCGATAGTTCTTTATGAGTCCAAAGATAATATCCGCCTTCCACTCCGTTTATTTCGGCAGAAAGAGAGCAGGCATAACCTTCTTGCTCCGTACCCATTTCGTTGTCGATCCATTGCAGGGTCAGCTCGATTACTTTTCTATCCTGAGGATTTTGATACTTTCTCCAGGATCTTGAGAAAGTGGAAAGGAGCAGAGCATTATCGGAGAGCATTTTCTCAAAATGCGGAGAATTCCACTCCCGGTCTAGGCAGTATCGGAAAAATCCTCCATTTATATGATCAAACAGACCTCTACTTGCCATTGAATTCAGAGTTTTGGTGAGACAGATGTCTATTTTTTCTGAAAACCCTTGATTTTTTCTTACCGCCGATGATTCGCTCAAAGCAAATAAGAAGTCCATTTTCATGGATGAGGGAAATTTTGGAGCCGGCGTAAAGCCTCCATGGGCATCGTCGTGAGACTCGATTAAAGCCTTGCCTCCTTCTAAAAGTAGGCCAACAGACCATTCTCTGGGATCGGAAAGTTGGGCATGGTTTGAATGTGTGAGGTTAGCCAATGCGTTCCTGCCGTTTTCAATCAGTTCCTCGGGTTTATGTTTATAATGTTCTGCGATTCGCATTAAAACCTGAGGCCAGGGAGCAATTCCCTGACCGTTATCCTCTTTGGGGAAATAAGTGCCACACCAAAAGGGTGAACCATCGGGCAGGCAAAAGGCGTGAAGAGGCCAGCCCGCTGACTGGTTAAACATGCGCGAAGCTTCCATGTACAAAAGATCGAGGTCAGGGCGTTCTTCCCGATCTATTTTAATACAGATAAAGTGCCGGTTCATAATCGAGGCAATGTATGAATCCTCGTAGTTTTCCAGGGACATTTGTTTACACCAATGGCAGGAAGAGTAACCGATTGAAATAAGAAGAGGTTTATTCTCTTTTTTAGCCTGATCCAGTACTTGCTTGCCCCAGGGTTGCCAATGAACTGGTTGTTCGGACAAGTTCTTTAGGTATGGACTGGCTTCTTTATGTAAAGTATTTGGCATGGAAAATTTTTGGATAAGAATGTCAGAAATCCTATTCCTGCCCAAGCCCCAATACATTTAATCTTTTTGCATTTGTCGATCTGCAGCTTCCGTTTTACGGAAGAGGTATGCCCGAAATTCGTATACTTGCAGACCAGGTTGCCAATCAAATTGCCGCAGGTGAAGTGGTTGAGCGTCCCGTTGCCGTTCTTAAGGAACTGGTAGAGAACAGTATTGATGCCGGAGCAAGTAAAATTGAAATCGAATTTAGAAATGGAGGAAAATCCTACCTCAGGGTCGAAGATGACGGTTTGGGGATGACCCAGGACCAAGCCCTGTTATCTCTCGAAAGGCACGCTACGAGTAAGATCCGAAAGGCAAGTGACTTGAACCAAGTGGGTACTTTCGGATTTCGCGGAGAAGCCCTGCCTTCGATTGCAAGTGTGAGTCGGTTTGTCCTGCGTACCCGTTCGAAAAAAGGATCCGATGGCACGGAGATCTTTGTTAATGGAGGTAAATTAGTTCATTGTAAAGAATGTGGGATGCCCCGAGGCACTCGGGTCGAAGTTTCTCACTTATTTAATTCAGTTCCAGGGCGGAGGAAATTTTTAAAAACAGAAGTGACCGAGGCCACCCATCTCGTACATATGGCCAAACTTTATGCCCTCTCCCATCCATCCCTCACTTTTACATTACTTGAAAGTGGGCGTACTCTTTTTCGCTCTCCTGCCTGTGAGGTTGCCGCGGATCGGGTAAGAGAGATCTTCGGAACTGGATTATCAGAATCCCTCGTTCCTTTTCAGGCGGAAGACGGGGAGTTTGTTATGCATGGACTTCTTGGGAAACCAGGGCAAAGCAGATCTACCCGTAAAGAAATGATCTTTTTTGTGAACCGTAGACCAGTGGACAGTAAAACGCTATCCTATGCAGTCTTGGAGGCATTTCACACCTTTGTGCCCAAAGGAAGGCATCCATTGGCGATTCTTTTTTTGGAGGTTGACCCAGCTTCGGTCGATGTGAATGTGCACCCTTCTAAACGTGAGATTCGTTTTCGAAATGAACCTCAGGTACGTTCCTTTATCCTAAATAAAATTCTGGAACATAATCGGTTCACGGCTTCTCCATCTGCAAAGCCTGTGCAAGAGGCAATCCAGAACGGGGTGGATGACGATAAAACAAAGGCCCTCCCTCAGATTGATCCACGAGCTTTGGAACTGTATGGGATAAAAGAAACCACTCAAGTTTCCGAAAATCTTCACGAAGATTCAAATTCTATAAAAAAGCCCAGTGATGAAAAGCAGGCTTTGGGGGGGGATATCGAGCCAAGCCAAACGGTCGCTCGAACGAGGAAGGAAATTATTAACCGTAAGTTGGTGGGAAATCGTCAAGAACCCGGAGCAGAATGGCAGTTTTTGGACCGTTCTCATGGTGATCTTGCTATTTTCTCTACCCCACAGGGAGTGGTTGCCTTGCATGCCCGTGCTGCCTACGAGCGGATCAGGTTTGAACAATTAGAGGACAGCCTCAGGGGTACAGATGCTTGTGCATCCCAAAGTTTACTTCTGGCAGAGCCCTTGGAATTAGACGGTATTGATAGCACAAATCTTCGGGAGAGTCTTCCAAAGTTAAGGAAGCTTGGTTTTGTTTTGGAGGAATTTGGCAGGAATTTTTATCGATTAGAGGGATGCCCTCACTGGTTGCCCCCCGAAGACGCAGCCAATTACCTGCGCGATTTTCTTGAAGTGGCCAGAGAACATGGAGGCGATCTGAGAGTTGAATCTTTCATCCGCGAGGCATTGGAAAGGCAGGTCAATTATTCCCACGAAACCAAGGCATCCTTTTCTGATGCAGAAATGATCAAATTAGCGAGTCAACTCTTAGGTTGCAGAAATCCATTTGTTTGTCCCCGTGGGCGACCTGTTTACTTTGAAATTCCTATCCGGGATTTTGAAACCCGTTTTAAGCGAAAACTTTAATTGCAAATTTCCATATGAGCGTAATCTAATGCCTAAAATCTATGAAAACCTACCATTGTTTTATAAAATATGTATTTCTCCTCGTATTGCTGGGAGTTTTCTCATGCAGCCCATCTAAACTAGCAAAGGATACAATGGGTGAAATCAGAAAAGGGGGAGACTTTATTACTGAGAAAAGCAAAAAGGTTTATCTTTCAGGTAAGGATTTTTTAGGTATGAAAGAACAGGATACTTCTGAAATGACAGCAAAGCCTATGACTGTTTCCAAAAGAGTTTTTGGTCAAATGACAGATGGCACCAAGGTTCATGAATTTCGGATGATTAACGAAAATGGTATGGAGGTTAGTATCATTGAATATGGGGCAGCTATCCGTGAACTGATCATTCCTGATCGCGAGGGACTAAAAGAAAATGTCTCTCTTGGTTTCTCAAGCTTGGATCAATATGTAAAAGAGAGTCCCTATTTTGGTTGTATTGCGGGTAGGTACGCTAACCGTATAGCTGATGGGAAATTCTCGATTGATGGGGACGAGTACCAGTTGGCGACCAATAATGGTACCAACCATTTACATGGAGGCGATCTTGGTTTTGATAAAAGAGTATGGGAAGGAAAGCCACTGGAGGATGGGTTTGGAGTCACTTTTACCTACCGAAGCGTCGATGGGGAGGAAGGTTACCCAGGGAATCTTAGCACCAGCGTTACTTATTCGTTATCCGAAAAAGATGAGTTAAGTGTTGTGATTCGGGCCGTTACCGATCAGCCAACTGTGGTTAATCTAACCAATCATGCTTATTTTAATTTAGCGGGCGAGGGGGAGTCCACTATTTTGGATCATGTGCTTACTCTCCCTGGTACTTCTTATGTAGCCACAGATGAAACCAATATTCCAACTTCGATTCAATCCGTGGTCGGTACACCTTTCGATTTTCGAACACCATCGATCATCGGAGCTAGAATAGAACAGGGGCATACTCAGCTAAAATTTGGTAAAGGATATGATCATACTTGGCTGGTTCCTTTATCGGATCAAGAGCTTCGTCATGCCGCAACTTTACATGATCCGAAAAGTGGCAGAACTCTTAAGTTATCCACCAATCAACCAGGCGTCCAATTTTACTCTGGTAATTATTTAGATGGTTCTTTGCTCGGGAACTCTGGGAATCCATACCCTTTGCGTTCTGGTTTGTGCCTTGAGCCTCAATTGTTTCCAGATAGTCCAAATCAGCACCACAAAGAGGGCTGGCAAAATTGTATTCTTCGCCCAGGAGAGACTTATTTGCATCATTCCGTCTACGAATTTTTTGTAAAATAAGGAAACTTTTCTGCCACGGGGAAAAAGATTCGTTTTTTTTCCTCTAAGGGGTTACTTTGGCACAATTTCTGCCAAATCTCCTTTATTATTTTCTTTTATCCATGACAGATCTCAAAGAGCCATCCACTGCATATTCCAAAACATCCTCAGATTCCAATATGGTTGAGGATTTAAAGTCCTCCATTCTCAGGCAATTACAAGTGAATCTTGCTCGCAGTGCGAAATCTGCATCTTCTCAGGAGATTTGGACTGCTGTTTGCCTCGCGGTACGGGAACGGATCATGGATCGCTACATGAAAACCCAGCAAACTCACCTGGAGTCAGATGTGCGCAGGGTGCACTACCTGAGTTTGGAATACTTGATGGGCCGTTTACTGAATTCCAATCTTTGCAATTTGGAGATACGCCAGCCCCTCGAGCAGGCATTGGATGAGCTAGGATTTGATTTCCCGAAATTGTGTGAGGAAGAGCATGATATGGGTTTGGGGAATGGAGGCTTAGGTAGATTGGCCGCTTGCTTTCTTGATTCGATGGCAACGATGGATTTACCTGCAATTGGGTACGGAATCCACTACCAGTATGGTTTGTTTAAGCAGGAATTTGAGAATAGCCGTCAAATTGAGAAACCTGATGACTGGAGAAGGTTCGGGAATCCCTGGGAAATTGCCCGGCCTCACTTTATGCAAAAAGTAAAGCTCTATGGTCATGTAGAGCACAACTATGATGACCGTGGCAATTACCGTCCGAGATGGGTAGGTACTAGGGTTGTGGACGGTCTTCCCTTTGATGTGGCCATTGTCGGTTATGGTGGGAAAACAGTTAATTTTCTAAGACTTTGGGAATCGAAAGCCTCCGAAGAATTTGACTTGGATGTTTTCAATCAAGGGGGGTATGTGGAAGCCGTCCGAGAAAAAGCGACGGTGGAAACCATTTCCAAAGTTCTTTATCCAAATGATGAAACCGAGAACGGAAAAGAACTCCGTTTGGTCCAGCAGTACTTTTTTGTATCCTGTTCGTTGCAGGATATGATTGCCCGGTACCGCAGAACTCACCAAGGATGGGATCAGTTTGCGGATAAAGTTGTGGTACAACTCAATGACACGCATCCAGCTGTTGCGATCCTCGAGTTACTCAGAATCCTGGTTGATGAAGAGGAAATGGCTTGGGAACCGGCTTGGAGTTTAGTGAAACGAACATTCGCTTACACCAACCATACTCTTTTACCAGAGGCATTGGAAACTTGGAGCGAGGGGCTTTTTGCCAAGGTCTTACCCCGTCATTATGATCTGGTATTGGAAGTAAATCGTAGGTTTCTCAGTCTTGAGATTGAAAAGCTGTCCCCAGGGGATGATCAGAAAAAACACCGTATGGCCATCGTTGCAGATGGTCAGATTCGCATGGCTCACCTCTCCGTAGTTGGCAGTCATTCGGTCAATGGAGTTGCTGCTCTTCACACCAAATTACTTCAGGAGAAGCTCCTGAGTGAATTTGCGGAACTTTACCCCGACCGATTTAATAATAAAACAAATGGGATCACCCCACGTAGGTGGTTGCTGGGATGTAATCCGAAATTAGCTTCCCTGGTGGATGAATCGATTGGTAAAAGTTGGATTACCCAAGCCAGTGAACTGCGAGGTCTTGCTAAATTTGCCGAAGACACCTCGTTCCGCAAAAAGTTTCGGGCGATCAAAACTGAAAATAAAGAAAACCTATCTGATCTCATCTCGAATCGTTTTGGGCTCCAATTGAACCCCGAAGCTATGTTTGATGTTCAGATTAAACGCTTGCATGAATATAAGCGCCAGCATCTCAACCTGCTCCATATTTTGACTCTTTATCGGAGACTTTTACATAACCCGGACTTAGCGGTACCGCCTCGGGTTTTTATTTTTGGTGCTAAGGCTGCGCCCGGATATCACATGGCGAAAGTGATTATTCACGCGATCAACCTTGTCGCTGAGCGGATTAACTCCGACAGTCGGATTAAAGACATGATAAAGGTCTTTTTCTGGCCCAACTACGGAGTTTCTGCAGCTGAAAACATTATCCCAGCAAGTGACTTATCTGAGCAAATATCCACGGCAGGCAAGGAAGCCTCGGGTACAGGAAACATGAAGTTTGCTCTCAATGGTGCTTTGACCATGGGTACATTGGATGGAGCCAATGTGGAAATTCTTGAGGAAGTGGGAGAGGATAATATTTATATTTTTGGTAAGACTGTTGAGGAAGTCGAGGACTTGAGGTCTTCAGGTTACGATCCTTTTTCTTATTATGAGAGCGACGAGGAGTTGAAGGCTGTGCTCGATTGGCTTTCCTCCGATTTCTTTTGTCCGGGCAAGGGTGGTTTGATTTCCGATTTAACTAAGGGATTACTCGATTGGGGAGATCCTTATCTGGTGCTAGCCGATTATAGATCCTACATTAATGCACAGGATTTGGCTGGCCAATTGTACCTGGATCAGGATCAGTGGGCCTCCAAAGCAAT
>JAQCIX010000055.1 GCA_027593365.1 Verrucomicrobiota bacterium | reverse complement strand
GTACATGAAACCCTGGATGAGATTGAAATGGCTGGAATTGAACTGACCAAAGAGCAGGTGGATCAGGCAGATATCCTTCTTTGGGTCATAGACAACTCAGTGCCCTACCCCACTCTACTCCCCGAAGCTTTCAAATTATTTATAGAAAATAAACCAACCATTTTGGTCCGTAACAAAAGAGATCTTGGGAATAGTGGATGGACGCCTGATCTTAATAAAACCTTACCTGAGGTTTACCTTACCTTAAAAAATTCCAAAGATATCACTGAACTGGAAAAGGAATTAGGTAAAATGCTTGAGGAGATCATAGGTTCAGGGGCGGAAAATGAATTTCTTATTGGAGCAAGACATGAATCTCTTATCAGATCTTGTTTAAACGATGTTCAGATTTTTCTTGATAGCATTGAAAATGGTACTGGCTATGAATTGACTGCACATTTTCTTTCTACAGCGCGTGATTATATTGATCAAATGATCGGTTTCAAAACGAATGAAGATATACTAAATCTACTTTTTGGTAAGTTCTGTATTGGTAAATAAACTATGTCGCTACGGCCCAATAATAAAGAAAAACCCTATGATGTTATAGTCTGCGGTGCTGGACATGCCGGTTGCGAAGCTGCACTTGCAAGTGCCAAGCAAGGGGCAGATGTACTTCTTCTTACCGGCAACCTCGATACGATTGCCCAAATGAGTTGCAATCCTGCCATAGGAGGACAAGGGAAGGGTCAAATTGTCCGTGAAATTGACGCGTTAGGTGGAGAGATGGCTTTAAATACAGATTTCACAGCGATACAATTTAAGTTGCTTAATACCTCCAAAGGAAAAGCAGTTCAGGCACCACGAGCTCAATGTGATAAAAAGGCTTATCAAATGCGGATGAAACATGTGCTGGAACAGCAACCCAACATTACCATTTTTCAGGCTATGGTGAATGGTTTAATTGTCAAAGATTCGATTTGCTTAGGGATTACTACATCACTTGGTCTTGATTTTTTTGCCAAATCAGTTGTAGTCACCACAGGTACATTTCTTCAAGCATCCACCCACATTGGCCAGTCTAAAGCTGAGGGAGGTAGACTTGGAGACCATTCCGCAAAGGGACTCTCTGCACATTTTATTAAAAATGGAATCGAACTTAAAAGATTTAAGACCGGAACGCCTCCTAGACTTTTGGGAAGGTCTATTAATTTTAATAACCTAGAAATACAAAAGGGAGACGAAATTCCAACAAAATTTGCTTTTTATGACAGTAGATCTGATGAAGAGATGTTCCACGTGGAACAAAACGGAAAATGGTTAGATCAGCCTGGTCATAAAACAGGCTCAAATCTTGTTCATTGTTTTCTGACAGCTACCACGGTTAAAACTCACAAAATTATTAATGATAATCTCCATTGTTCCCCATTGTATAAAGGAGATATTGTTGGTACAGGTCCCAGATACTGTCCTAGTATTGAAGATAAAGTAGTTCGATTTTCATCGAAAGATTCTCATCGAATTCACCTTGAGCCTGAGGGCATTAATACAGATGAGTGGTATATCAATGGCCTTTCCACCAGTTTGCCTTTCGAAATCCAACAAAAGGTACTCCGTACTATACCAGGGCTAGAAAATGCCGTTATCATACGTCCAGCCTATGCAGTCGAGTACGACTACGCACCCCCAACCCAATTAAACCACAATTTAGAATCCTTAGTCATATCATCACTATATTTTGCTGGTCAGATTAATGGCACTTCTGGTTATGAAGAGGCAGCAGCACAGGGTCTGGTTGCTGGTGTCAATGCCGCTCGTAGTGCTTTGAATATCGATCCTCTCAAGATTAATAGAGATGAAGGTTACATAGGCGTTTTGATCGATGATCTTATCACGAAAGGTGTAACCGAACCCTATCGTATGTTCACCAGCCGTGCAGAACACCGTCTTTTATTTAATCACGGAAGCGCCGAATCCAGATTTTATCCTAAAATGGAGCACTATTCCCTCAATTCAGCTCCAAGAAGAAGAAATATTCAAAATCAAATACAACTAACCAAAAATTGGTTAGAAAAGTTGAATAAATCTAAAAGCCCCAGTGGTAAGAGTTTTTCTCTTCAGTTTAAAATAGATTCTAATCCTGAATTACTCCCCGATGATTTTAAGACTCTACCAATCTCCGTTAGAGAACAGGTTCTGTATCAAATCACTTACGACGGATATTTACAAAGAGAGACCAAAGCAGCATCACGCTTGAGCAAAGCTGAAAATATGACGATCCCGCACAATTTTTCTTATGATGATTTACCTGGTCTTCGCACAGAGTGTAAGGAAAAGCTTTCGGTGATTAAACCAAGCACATTAGGTCAGGCTTCTCGTATTTCAGGTGTCAACCCTGCTGACATCACAATTCTTCATATTTATTTAGAACGTTCTTTAAACCTTACGAAAGAAAAGAGTTTGTGATTTCCACCGACCCAGCTCACAAGGTTGCCCAAATCGCTCATGAAAGGCTATTGAGGGTTAATCGGGTAGGGGAGTACATTTCAAACAATATCTTACAATGTATTGATGATAACAAATTTAATGTAATTAATTTAGAAATTGGGTGCGGGCACGGGCATTGGTTAAGTTCAATAGCATCTTGTCACAAAGGAGAATTGTTTGTTGGAATTGACTTGCTTTCCAAACGAATAAGAAAAGCGGACCGAAAGAGAGAGTTACTAAATCTTGACAATGTTTTTTTTCTTAAAGCTGAAGCAGGAGAATTTTTAGAGGCTCTTCCAAGAAATCTCCACATCAAGAATACTTTTATAATGTATCCCGATCCATGGCCAAAAAAAAAGCATCACAAAAAGCGCTTGATCCAGCGTTGTTTTCTCAGAATGCTGCACGATAAATCCCATAGAGGATCGAAATTGTATTTTAAGACCGATCACGAAGCCTATCTTGATTGGACAAGACAAGCTATTGCAAATTCATCATTGTGGGAACTCGGCACTGAAGATTGGCCTCATGATGCACCTAGTTACTTTGAGGATCTTTTCGGAAATTCAAATTCTTGTTCCGCCACCTACTTATAAGTAAGTCTAATATTAAAATTCTCTCTCCTTATCTTTAAGGTGTAATATTTTTCATATTAGTTCTGAATTGACCAAACCATTTGTGCTTCTTAAAGTATACGACTTTTTGTGAAGTCATTAGTCAAATTAATCCTTACAGTCGCCCCTATGAGTGCTTTGCATGCTGCAGGTGATGGCGTAAAGGTAACCGCAGATAAAATTACCTCCATTGGTGGTCTTCCCATTTCTAACTCAATGGTTACTAGCTGGATTATCTCCCTTTTACTAATTATATTCATTAAAATTCTTGTTGGGAAACCTCAGTTAATTCCAACCAAAGGACAACTCATACTTGAATCTGTAATTGGTGGCATACGCGGAATCATTGAACCCATAGTTGGTAAAAAGGTATTCTTCCCTTCCTTTTGGTTACTTAGCGGTCTTTTCTTCTTCATACTCATCCAAAATTGGAGTGGCCTACTTCCTGGCGTTGGTACGATCGGTTACGGTCATGCTGTTGAAGATCACTTCAAAATAAGCAAACCTCTCATCAGACCGGGCAATGCAGATCTGAATATGACTCTTGCTCTCGCCCTTGTCGCAAATCTTTTCTGGGTTTACTTCATCGTGAAATTTGCTGGGTTAAAAGCTATTGTTAAAGATTGGTTTGGAAATAAGGCGGACAAATCTGAAGTAAGTTCTTTGATTTTCGGCTTTCTAGGAGTGATCTTTCTCGCAGTAGGCTTTATTGAAGTCGTATCCATTCTTTTCCGTCCAGTTTCACTGACTTTTCGGCTTTTTGGTAATGTGTTTGGAGGAGAAAGCCTCCTTCATAGTATGTTTTATCTCGTTCCTCAACTGAAGTGGATATTGCCAGTTCCCTTTTACTTTATGGAAGTATTAATCGGTTTAGTTCAAGCTCTTGTATTTATGCTTCTTATCTCCGTTTACATTGGTTTAATTTGTAACCATGATGAAGGGGAGCACCATTAATTTCTGCATGGGACTATGTTCATTCGTAGGCATGTACACTAAATGTTAACAAATAAAATCTAAATTAAAATGATCGAAGTACTCGCACAAGCAACCGAACAGGCAACAGGTATTACAGGAAGCATCCAATCAGCACTAGGCTGTCTTGGTGCTGCAATTGGAGTTGGTATCGTAGGCATGAAAGCAGTAGAAGCCGTTGGGCGCAACCCTGACGCTTCCGGAGCAATTCTCGTCCAATCAATTATTGGTATGGCCCTCGCAGAGGCTGTAGCTTTTTACTCCTTGTTTCTCTAAAACAAGGTTCATAAGTCTCCTCTTCATTCATGATTGTTCTAGCCAGTCTCACAGATACAGCACAAGGGATTGTTGAAACCTTTGGCATCGATTGGCCTATGCTAATCGCCCAAGCGATCAACTTCTTGATCGTAGCTTTTGTTATTTGGAAGTTTGCTTTTAAAAACATCCTTTCCACAATAAAAGAACGAGAAAAACAAATTGCTGACTCTCTTAGAAATGCCGACAAAATCAAGCTTGAGCTTGAGGAGACTGAAAAGCAACAGCAAGAAACTCTCCAAGAAGCATCCCTCGAAGCTAAAAAGACAATTTCGATTGCTCAGGAGCAAGCTAAAGCATTCATTGAAGAGCAGAAAGAAGATGCTCGAAGGCAAGCTGAAGAAATCATTTCTAAAGCCAAACTTGCCATGGAGCAGGAAAGGGAACGAGTTCTCCGCGAAGCCCGCGAAGAAATTGCCTCTCTGGTCGTACTTACAACTTCCAAGGTTCTTTCCAAGGATTTATCTGAAGAAGAAAAGCAGCGTTTCTCTGCTAGAGCCACCGAAGAACTAAATCTAGTCTCCTAAGGTAACGACCTCCATGTCAGCCAAGATCAAAAGCCTTGTCCGTGAACTTCATAAAAGTTCTTTTAACAAGGTTGGAGTTATTGAAGAAACCTTGGTTGAAGGAGTGCTTTTTGGTCTTCGGGAAGTAAAACCTCCTCGTCACATGGAAATCCTCAAGGCATATCTTTCTGAAATCCGTAAATCCCTGAGGCATCAGCTCGTGGAAGTCGAATTGGGATGCCTTCCCAATGAATCCATGGAATCCACCCTAAAGGATAAAATCAATTCCATGGCATCCTCAAGTGCCATTGAGTTGCAAGTTTCACAAAACGACAACCTGATTGCCGGATATCGCATCCGCCTCGTGGATGATGTCTTTGAAGACTCTATTCAATCCCGTCTCTCCAAGCTGTCCCAATCCTTCACCGCTTAATTTATCGTATATTAAATCATGAGTTCCATTACCGAACTAATTCGCAAGGAAATTGAAAGCCTCTCCACAGATGCCACTCGTACCAATGTAGGTACTATCACTACCCTGGCTGACGGGGTTGCACGAGTAGATGGCCTTTCTAAAGTCATGTACAACGAAATGATTCAGTTTCCCAATAATGTTTTGGGTATCGCTCTGAATCTCGAAGAGGATTCAGTTGGTTGTGTATTGCTGGGTGATGTCAGTTCATTGAAAGAAGGGGACGAAGCACGCACCACTGGCAAACTGCTTTCCGTTCCCGTTGGTAAAGAACTACTAGGTAGGGTAGTGGATGCGGTTGGTCGCCCCATGGACGGCAAAGGTGCGATCAATGCAGAAACCACTTTTCCCGTGGAGAGAATTGCCCCTGGTATTATTCCAAGAAAATCTGTCGACCAACCCTTACAAACCGGCATCATGGCCGTAGATTCGATGGTTCCTATTGGTAGAGGTCAACGCGAATTGATTATTGGTGACCGATCCACGGGTAAAACCACCATCGCGATCGACACCATCATTAATCAGGCCAAAATCAATAAACAAGGAGAGGCCTCTGGAGACTCCAATTTCCGCCCAGTATTCTGTATTTATGTAGCGGTTGGGCAAAAAAATGCCAATGTTGCCCGCACGATCAAGACCCTCGAAGCGAGTGGAGCCATGGAGTATGTTACCATTGTTTCCGCACCGGCAGCTGACAACCCCGCTAACCAGTACCTCGCACCTTATTCCGGTTGTGCGATGGGCGAATGGTATATGGAAAACGGCATGGACGCCCTTATTGTTTATGATGATTTGTCCAAACACGCTGTAGCTTACCGCCAGATTTCCCTTATTCTTAAACGCCCATCGGGTCGTGAGGCTTATCCCGGTGATGTCTTTTATTTGCACTCTCGCCTTTTGGAACGTTCTGCCCGCCTCAACGAAAACAGCGGAAACGGTTCTTTGACCGCCCTTCCTATCATCGAAACCCAAATGGGTGATGTTTCCGGGTACATTCCAACCAATGTGATTTCGATTACGGACGGTCAGATTTTCCTTGAGACTGATCTCTTCAATAAGGGTATTCGCCCTGCGGTTTCCGTTGGTTTGTCTGTTTCTCGTGTAGGATCGGCTGCTCAGATTAAAGCTTACAAAAAAGTTGCAGGTAAAGTGAAACTTGAATTGGCCCAGTTTCGTGAACTTGCCGCCTTCTCCCAATTTGAATCTGATTTAGATGCAACCACCAAAGCAAGTTTAGATCGAGGTGCCCGAATTGTTGAACTTTTCAAGCAAACTGCATCCAACCCCATAACAGTTGAGGTTCAGACTGCCATCATGTGGGCCATGCAAAACAATTTCTTTGATTCCATTGCCGTGGCTGACGTGAACCGTGCCACCCAAAGTCTCCGTGAATACATGGAAACTCAGGGCAAGGAAGCTTGTCAGCTCATTTACTCATCTGGGAAATTGGAAGAGGACACCGAGCAAAAACTCCGAAGCTCAGTGGAAGATTGGAAACGCACCTTTTCCTGAACCGAATCTCTTTTTCTTAGCATTACTTTTTAGTCTATGGCCAACACACGGGACATTCGTTTACGGATCAAGGGGGTAAAAAGCACCCGTCAAATCACCCGTGCCATGCAGATGGTCGCTACTTCCAAGATGAAAAAAGCTCAGGATGCGGCCAAAAGCGGACGTCCTTATGCCATGCTTCTTGCCGACATCATGGTTTCCGTAGCCGATGAATTCACTGAAATCACTCACAAATATTTTGACGATCGACCAGTCAGACATCGGGGTATCCTTGTAATCGGCACAGACAAGGGACTCTGCGGAGCCCTCAATTCAAACTTATTCAGGATGCTTTCCGATGTTGATTCCTCTGCGAAATTTGTATCGGTCGGCAAAAGAGCCACTCAGTTTCTGTCCCGAACCCGTAGAGACTTGCTTGCAGATTTCAGCCTTCCGGACAAGCCTCGTTACACCGATATCAAACCCATCATAGAATTTCTTTTACGTGCCTATGGGGAGGATCAAATCGATACCATAGAAGTCCTTCACACTGGGTTTGTGAATACTCTTCGCCAAGAGCCTGAGCTTGTACGCTTATTTCCTCTGAACGATTTGGACGAGATGAGCCAAAAGCTACACGAAAGATTTGGAATCAATGACCACGAAGTACCTAAGGACAAACGAGAAATCCTCATTGAAAACCGAGATGAGGTTCTGGCCGAACTAGGAACACTCTATTTGAAGCAACAAATTCACCAAATGGTGATGGAATCCCAAGCATCTGAACATAGTGCTCGTATGGTCGCTATGAAAACAGCAACGGACAATGCTGGTAACCTGCTCAACGACCTCACTCTTCAGTACAACCGGGCACGGCAAGCCGCCATCACCCAGGAAATTCTCGAAATTTCCGCCGCCACTCTTTCCAACTAAACCCTCTTTTCTTTTACCATGGAACAGGACAACTCGAACACAAGCCAAGGAAAAATCATTCAAGTCATCGGGGCCGTCGTAGACGCCGAATTCCCCGCTAGCAATATGCCGAAGATTTACGACGCCCTTGAAGTCACTTACAAGCTAGATGATTCCAGCGACGCTAAGCTCGTTTTGGAAACGCAGCAGCATCTCGGAGAAAACCGTGTGCGTGCGGTTGCCATGTCTTCCACCGAAGGTCTCGTGCGCGGAATGGATGTGCTGAACACGGCAAACCCAATCTCTGTACCTGTTGGTGAGAAAGTACTTGGAAGAATTTTTAACGTCACCGGAGATACGGTGGACAACAAGGGAGAGTGCGGTCACTCCGAAACTCGCCCTATTCACCGCCAGGCACCCACCTTGGTCGATCAGGACACAGAAGCCAACATTCTTGAGACTGGCATCAAAGTGATTGATTTGATCTGTCCCTTCATCAAAGGAGGAAAGGTCGGAGCCTTCGGTGGAGCCGGGGTTGGTAAGACTGTGGTCATCATGGAATTGATCAATAACATCGCCAAGGCTCACGGTGGATACTCTGTATTTGCTGGGGTAGGGGAGCGCTCCCGTGAAGGAAATGACCTCTATCAAGAAATGTCTGAAGCCGGGGTCATTAATCAAGACGATATTTCCAAGTCCAAGGTCGCCCTAGTCTACGGACAAATGAATGAGCCCCCAGGTGCCCGTATGCGCGTGGCTTTGTCCGGCTTGACCATGGCCGAATATTTTCGTGATGAGATGGGGCAGGATGTATTGCTCTTCGTGGATAACATCTTCCGTTTCTCTCAAGCTGGTTCCGAAGTATCCGCTCTATTGGGTCGCTCACCTTCAGCGGTTGGATATCAACCAACCTTAGCCGAGGAGATGGGGAACTTGCAGGAGCGCATTACTTCGACCAAGAAGGGATCTATTACTTCCTTCCAAGCTGTTTATGTGCCAGCGGACGACTTGACTGACCCCGCTCCAGCGAACACTTTCGCCCACCTCGATTCCACCATTGTTTTGGAACGCTCCATTGCCGAGCTGGGTATCTATCCCGCCGTGGATCCCCTCGCTTCCGTTTCCAACGCACTCTCTCCGGATATTGTGGGCGAAGAGCACTTTAAGGTTGCTCGGGGCGTGCAGGAAGTTCTTCAGGCTTATAAAGATTTGCAGGACATCATTGCCATCCTTGGATTGGACGAATTATCGCCTGAGCAAAAGCAGACTGTTTTCCGAGCAAGAAAGATTCAAAAGTTCCTTTCTCAGCCCTTCCATGTTGCCGAAGTTTTCACCGGTGTGTCCGGCGAATATGTTTCGGTTAAAGACACTATTCGTGGATTCAAGATGATTCTCGAAGGTGAGCTAGATGAAGTTGCAGAGAATGACTTTTACATGAAGGGTGGTATTGACTCCGTAATTGGCGGGGAAACCTCCTAGCTTTTCTTCCCTCCTAGCGCCATGCCAGTCACACTCGAAATCGTTACTCCGGACGCCACGGTCTATTCCGAGGATGTGGATCATGTTGTTGTGCCTACAGCAAATGGAAAAATCGATGTTTTACCCCACCATGTACCTATCATTGATAAATTAGTCGCTGGTGATCTCAAGGTGGAGAAAAACGGGGTGGTTGAGTACCTTGCAGTCAGTTCTGGTTTTGTTGAAGTATATTCGGACAAGGTTTCCATCCTTACCGATGAAGCGATAAATATCAGCGATCAGGATGACTCCAAGATAGACGAAGCGGTCAAGCGAGCCCAGGATGCACTTGCTGAAGGCAAAAAGAGCAACTTCGATCTTGCTGCAATACAAAAACTCGAAGCTGCCGCTCGATTCGCCTTGGCTCAACAAATCGCCAAGGGTAAATCCAAGTAATAAGTTAGTTGGAAATGGTGGGCCCTGTCGGACTTGAACCGACGACCCGCCGATTATGAGTCGGATGCTCTAACCAACTGAGCTAAGGGCCCGAAAAATCCAAACTACATTATTTACCGATAGTTACAAGTTTGATATCGGCACAAACAAGATAAGAATAGAAAGATTCATGCGGCTAGAAGCAAACCTTCTGATCCGAAAGTCCGAAGGAATTGGTCTCTTTGTCTTCGGGCATGCTGGATGCACTTTGTTCTCAAGGATTTTCTCCTTCTTTCAGAAGTGACCGGAGTAGGGTATACGGTGTAGTGAAGCCACCAAGTACCATTGTTGTTCCAGAGATGGTGGTTCGGATTGGACTCATCCACTCGAATGGCGAGTTCCTCGTTACAGGTTGTATGGGATTGTTTCATGGTGCGTATTTGGGTTGGTACGCACTTTGTTCGAACAGCCAGATAAGTAA
>JAQCIX010000054.1 GCA_027593365.1 Verrucomicrobiota bacterium | reverse complement strand
GGGAGCCATCGTCCTCGCTCTCTTCGGTAAGGAGGGCCAAGTTGTACTGATCTATGCTTGGTCGGAGAACTTCAAGAATTGCATCCTGGGCTTTACGGTCCACTTCAGTGACCACCTGAGATGCCAAAGAGTCTCCACCTTTTTTTGAGAACACTTCCACCCCACCCCCATAATAACCTTGAATCACCTTTCCAGCAGCCATGGCCGCATCCACCGCATACTCCGTCAGTCTTCCAAGATCAGCAAGTTGGGTCATACCAAGAGGGATTCTATGACTTCTCGGGTCACCCGTTCGCTGTAATCGCTCAATTTCCAGTGCCCAGGGCTCCACCCCTTCATGAACCGATGAAAATCCGCCCAGGCCACACGGTAAAGCGGACGCCAATCCATTTCCAATTGATCCACAGAAATCGGTGCCCCAAGCTTTTGATTGAGTTCCCGCATCCCGGAAAAATAAAAGTCTACAACCTCTTTCTCGATTCGTTCCGCCTCCTCATCCCGGAAACAACTACCAACAAAGTAGGCAAGGTCTTTCATCCCGCAACCCCCACCAATATACTGAAAATCAACCGCGGCCACTTCCGTGCCTTCCTCGTTAAAACAAAAGTTGGCCAACTTGGCATCGCCATGAACCAAGGTCTGGTATTTTGTATCCTTTAATTTTTGGTCAATGGCCGAGGCAGCCTCTCGCAGACTGGCATCATCCAGTCGGGCGAGCTCATCAGGCCGGGTCTGCAAATGCCAATATGTGCCCGACTCCCACAAGCCCTCGGTGGATTGATTCATGTTTTCCAGATGAAAGGAGGCTAGCCAATGAACACACGCCTGCCACTCCTGTGCATTGATCAAGTTTCTACGCCCGGCAAATCCCGATGAATCCAGATCCTCGAGAACGAGCAAAACCTGATCGCCCACCTTTTTTGTACCAAGGCAATGTGGCACGCGGGCAAGTAAGGGTTCATCCCGATTACGAATAGACTCATACCAGTTGGTTTCGACTTGGTAGGATTTGAGTTTTCGCTGATGGGAAAGATCGGTGTTCCACCCACGGGGATGATCACCAACCTCAGGAATTACCTGTTTGGTAATAACCTGTTTGTACTCACTTCCAGATAACCTCCACCTTTCAATTTCCCCATAACCACTCCACAAGGACTGAATTATATCTTTGGAAGTATGTGTGCTTGCACGAGCACACTCCAAGACAAACTCTCTCACTTCATCGTTGGTCATAGGTTGTGAAATGCATTCCATCTGTACCCAATAAATTTGGGTGGATGGAACCTTTAATCGACTAGAGACTTCTCGCCTGTAGCAAAATTCTTTTTTATGGTCGCCCGGTCGTATTCATCGCCCAATGCAGTGTAGGCAACATAACTTAAGGTATCGCCCTCGACTGTGATTACCTGAAAGAACTGGGTCTGCTCCGCGGTCTTGTCCGAAACATATCCATCCGTTTGGTAGCTCTTTAATTGGTTTGGGTTGAGTGGATATTGTTTAGGTCCACTGACCGAGGTAATGTACATCGTACCAAATTGACTGGAGTCACCAACTTTTTCCATCACAGGAATATGGCCACGAGCGTATGTATGGTCATGTCCATTTAAAACAAGATCAACTCCGTATTGATCTAAAATGGGTTTCCAATGATCTCGACCAAATTGAAAATTCCTACCGTTGGCGGGAGAAAATATCGAATGGTGACAGGTAACAATTTTCCACTTCGCATTACAATCTTTTAGCTTTTCTTCGAGGTACTTGGTCTGTTGTTCTTGTTTCTCATTAGAATTAAGCACAATGATACGAATATCCTGATAATCTACGGTGTAGACAGTTTCGTGAAGTGATGCATCCAAATGATCCTCGACGGGCAGGGTGAACTGAGGACGCCACTGAATGGAGAGTTTCCTAGGAATACCTTTGCCCGGAGGCATAAACTCATGATTACCTGCCACAGGGATAGCCGTCCATTGGCTATGGAGAAAACCACCGGCTTTAAACCATTGAGCCCACTCATGATCACGGTGTGCTAAATTAATCAAATCTCCTGCATGAACTGCGAAGGAGGCATCAGGTGCAGTTTTATAGGCCATACGTATGACCCTAGACCAATGATCGAGCACATCATTCTGCGCATCTCCAAAGTAAACGAATTGGGATTTCCCATAACTGGACTTGGCCGTTTTAAATTGAATCCACTCAGACCAGAATTTTTTTCCATCTCCCACACGGTAAAGATAAGAAGTTTCCGGTTTCAAATCTTTAAAAATCACACTGTGGTTGTGAACAACCAAGGGTGCATTCCCTTTGTGCTCACCCAAATCAAACGGCTCGGTTTGTGCGTCAAAAGAAACCGTCGAACTTTGAAACTTTGAATTCACTGTAGCTTCAGCAATCTCAGCAACCGCAGATGTAATACTTTTATCTGTCCTCCAAGTCACTGCTCGACTGGTGGCTGGATCCCCATGGAAAGTAAGAATAATCCTGTCCGGATCTTGACTCGGAACTTCCCAATGACGAAGACCTGCATGATCCTCGTGTGCGGCTAGGAAACCTAGACTGCACCAAAAAAAGGCAAATGAGGTGAAGAATGTTTTATAATTCATAAGTTTATTTTTTAGTAAGATTTAAGGTAAGCAACCACATCCGCCACATCCTGCTCCGTCATCCCCATTTGATGGGCAGATAGCATCAGGGAAGTGCGACCGGGCTGGATGTAATGAATTTCATGACTGGGCACCTGCTGTACGAGCCCACCCGCACTGCGGATGGTCAACGGGTCACTTTCTGAGGTAATGATGCCATTGATCCTCCAAAAGCTCTTTCGTTCTTCTCCCTTGGGCTCCAGGGTGATCTCCTGGCTTTCGTATCCATGGGCAATCCCTGCCGATGGATGAATGATCGCCCGGGCAATTTCCTCACTCGAACGGCTCTGCCCCCAACCCTTGAGGTTCGGTCCAAACTCCACGCCCAGTCCATCAAACTGGTGACAACTGTAGCACCGGGCAGCCGACATTTTGCCCACGGTAGCATCCCCTTTGAGCTTGGTCACATTGGCAACCTTGAGGTTTCCATCATCCCTGCTCAGTCCAGGAACCTGCACCAATGGCTTGGGCTTCGCATCGATAATATTTTGGCTAATCAAAAATTCACGAACCGGGTAAGGCTTCCAGCGGTGCACCATACTCTTAACCAAAAACTGCTTGGCGAGATCCCTGACTCCTTCGTCCTTGGTTTCAAGGTACACCTTCTTCATTCCCTCGAAGGCGGGCAAGGAACGGTTCATTGCCAGGGAGGCAACCAGTTCCATGCGGTGCCCGGGTGATACTTCCGGCAATAGCATACGGGCAACCATTTGCTCGACGATGGAGTCGCCATGCAAACGCCAGGCTAGTAGGTGGGCCTGCCTGTTCCAGTCCTTGGCTCCGGAAATGTTTCGGTGCTGGCAATAATCTGCCCACAATAAATCCTCCACTCCATCCGCCGCCAAACCCACGGCTTCCAAATAAGTCCGATCCTCCATCGCCCCAGCCAGAATGAGATCCAGCAGAACCTTCTTTTTCTTTTCGTAAGGAAAATCGCGCAGGTGAGTCAGGGCAATTCGGCGGACATGAGCTGACTCATCCTTGCTCAGCAACTCTATAAACTCCCACCCCAAACCGCCACGGTCATAGCGAAGGGAACTTCGTAGTGCAGCGGACCGGGATCGGTAGCCACTGGCTGCGGAAGCGATTTTTCTCAACTCAGCCACTCCCTTTTCTCCGAGATAGGGATAAAGCCAAGTTGCACGCCCTTCCATCCAGGGGCTCTTTTGACTTAGCTTCCGCACGCGGTCGAAGGCATCCGCTCCCTGTGCCTTAAATTTTTGGAAGCCGGTAAAGCGGACATTATGAGCCGGACTGGTCAACAGTTCCTCCGCTGTCTTCGGGCTTTCTCCACTTGGTTTAAATCCTTTGGGTGCAATGCGGTATATCTTGCCCAAGTGCTGGCGATCCGCCGCACCATGACCACCCACCATAGGGTCAAACCAATCGGCGACATAAAGGGCACCATCCGTGCCCACCAGGACATCGGAAAATGCACCTGCCCGGTTATCGGCCCCACCAACCCGTTTGATAAACTCTTCTCTTTTTAATTCATACCCTGCCCCATCAGGCTTAGGGTGGTAGCGGAAGATCATCCGCCTGGCCGGCTCACAGGAAAATAGAGACCCCTCATATTTTGCAGGTAAGCAACCATTCTCATAGTAGGTAATCCCGGTCGGAGAACCGCTCCCATAAACATCACCCGGGGGGAAAGAGCCGGGTAAATGCGTGCGCCACTCCGCCTCCGCATTGGTTTGACCAGCTATACGATCCGCCGACCAACCGAACTTGCCATCCTCGGAACAAAATCCAAAAAAGGCACCCTCGGGAACAAAGCTTGTCCGGCAAGCAGGCGGATCATCATTGTCGTTTTGAAACATATCCCCGAAGGAGGTGAAAATCTGCTCATAGCTGTTGCGGTACCCGTGGCCCACAATTTCCATGTTTTTCCCATCGGGATCGATACGACCGGTAAATCCGGACACCCAGACATGCCCGTCATCGCTTTCCTTCCCGGCAAAGGTGGTGGGGTTAAAATTCCATCCCACCTGTGGTCCTCCTTTGTTGTAGTAAAAGCTACCCACATAAAAAGTCCGGCCTGAACTATCGGTGATCTTGGCTCCGCAATTGCCCTGATTAAAGTAAAGTTTGCCATCGGGCCCACCTATGACCGAGTGGGTGGAATGATCGTGATTGCTCCCGATGAATCCAGTGAGAAAGACTTCGCGAGTGTCTCCTTCATCATAGACTAGATTCCGATTCACATCAGTATATTTGATAATGTCTGGTGTCTGCGAAACAAAGATTTGATTATCAATCACACCAATCCCCATCGGGGCAACGAGGTACGGGTCCTGTACAAAAACGGTTGATTTATCAGCCACGCCATCTAAGTCAGTATCCTCCAAAACAACCACCCGGTCTCCTTCCTTGCGGGTATGACTTCTGCGATAGTTCACCCCTTCTGTAACCCAAATTCTTCCCTCTGTATCCACATCCATGTTAGTTGGATTGAAAAAGAGGGGCGACTCCGCCCAGAGAGTTATTTCGAGATCTGGATCATGCAGCACGAAATCCTTTACGGTTTGCTGAGCATGGGCACTCGCGAACAGACCAAAACAAAAACCAAATAAAGATAAAAATAGGTAGAAAGATAAAATTTTCACAAATTCAACCTAACCGTCCGCTTTTTGGGAACAAACCCAAAAGCCAATCTTCTGTATATTTCGAGCAGAAAGACCTCTAGGGCCTCAGGCAATCAAGTCTTTGACCACATGGCCGTGGACATCTGTTAATCGATAGTCCCGACCCTGAAAACGGTAAGTTAATTGTTCGTGATCAAAGCCGAGTAAATGCATCCAGGTGGCCTGCAGGTCATGCACATGCACAGGGTCTTTGGCGATATTGAAGCCAAGCTCATCGGACGCTCCATGGACATGACCACTCTTTACTCCACCTCCTGCCATGATCATGGTGAAGCAATCCGGATAATGATCACGCCCAAGCAACTGTCCTTTGGATGTGCGCCCTTCGCGGAAAGGTGTACGACCAAACTCACCACCAATAATGACCAAGGTATCGTCAAACAATCCACGCTGTTTCAAATCTTTGATCAGGGCGGCTATGGGTTTATCCATGGTGGCACATTTTCCGGTCAATCCATCACGAATGTCTTCATTTGGATTGGTTCCATGGAAATCCCAACCCCAGTCAAACAACTGCACAAAACGCACGCCTTTTTCGGCTAATCTGCGGGCAAGCAGGCAATTGTTGGCAAAACTGGCCTCTCCCGGTTTCGCTCCATAAGCTTCGATGGTCTCTTTGGATTCCTTATTGATATCCATTACTTCAGGCACCGAGGCCTGCATTCGGTAGGCCAGTTCATATTGAGCGATACGGGTAAGGGTTTCCGGGTGAGCAAATTTCTGGGCCGCATGGTTATTCAGATCCCGCAGTGCATCGAGACTGGAACGCCTCAACCCACGGGTCATCCCCGGAGGGTCGGACACATAAAGAACTGGGTCCCCCTTGGAGCGACACTGCACGCCCTGGTAGACCGATGGAATAAATCCAGCACTGTATGAGTTCTTACCGCCATTGGGTTGGGTACCGCTGGAAATTAAAACCACATATCCAGGAAGGTCCTGATTTTCGGAACCTAGACCGTAAGTTGTCCATGCACCGAAGGATGGACGACCAGGCTGCTGAAACCCAGTGTGCACAAAAAGTTCAGCAGGGGCGTGGTTGAACTGGGTAGTGTGCATGGAGTTGATCACACACAGATCATCGGCTACCTCATGCATGTGCGGGATGGCATCGGACATCCACATGCCTGACTTTCCATACTGAGCAAATTTACGGGGTGTACCCATAAGTTTTGGGGTGCCCGATGTGAAAGCGAACATCTTCCCCTTTACAAATTCATCCGGGCATTCCTGATCGGTTCGTTTGTTCAACTCAGGCTTGTAGTCCCACAAATCGAGATGAGGAGGAGAGCCGGTCAGGTGCAAATAAATCACCCGCTTTGCCTTGGGCGAGAAATGAGGAGCACGCGGAAGAAGCGGGTTTTGCGGTGCAGTTAGACCAAAGGCATCAGGCGACATTAATTGAGCTAGAGCACCCATGCCCAAGCCTACGCCACAATTTTTGAGGAAGTGCCTTCGTGTATTAAGCTGAATTTTTTCGAGTATTGGATCCATGGGTATAAAAGAGTGAAAATTGAAGAGTGAAGAGAGAGAAATTATTGCGGGGAAGGCTGGGAAGATTTTTTGACGACCGAAGTTAGAATGGCGATGAGTTGGCTGGATTCATCCAAGAGGTTGGTGAGTTGTTTTTTAGGAATCATTTCCGTTTCAATTAACAAACGAAGCCAATAATTAGTCTCTCTGGCTTCTTTACAAGAAATGTACATCTTAGCAGTGAAATCTGCCTTGGACTGACTCCCGTTTGCCTCCTCAATATTTGCCCCAATCGATGTACCAGATCGTAAAAGCTGGTTGGAAATCGTCCGAGCCACCCCAGAACTTTGTTCCAATTTTTGACAAAGCAATACGATCCGCTTGGCAAATTCGAAGCTTCTTTCTTTGAGATCATTTTTTGGAGCACTCCTTTCACCCTTCACTTTTCACTCCTCACTCTTTCTACCTTTTCATCATCATTTCATCGAGATTGAGTAACACATTGCCGGCGACGGTGAGGGCAGCCAACTCACTTACATCTGCTCCCTGAGGAGCTGCCCCAATCGGATCGGTAGCCATCTTGTTGGCGAGTTGCTTGTCTTTTGAGTACGAATCAAGCATCTCATTAAAGAGTGCGACCAAACGGTCCAGTTCTTGGTTCGATGGCGAACGAGAAAGGCATGCCTCAAAACCAGCAGTTAGTTTCTCGGTAGGTGTATTGCCCGACTGATCCATGGTCCGGGCAAGCGATTGGGCGGCTTCCACATAAACTGGATCGTTCAAGGTGACCAGTGCTTGAAGAGGAGTATTGGTGCGATCACGCCTCACCGTACACACTTCGCGGTTGGTGGCATCAAAGGTAACCATCGATGGATAAGGGTTGGAGCGCCGCCAGGTCACATAGATTCCCCGACGGTACCGGTCCTCCCCGCTACTTGTCTTCCAATCGATACCACTCCCAAAGGCAGCTTTCAAACCAAGGTCAGGTTGCGGTGGTCTGACTGGAGCACCATACATTTTGGAGCTGAGCAGACCGGCGACGGATAACGCCTGATCGCGAACCATTTCCGCGGATAGGCGAATGCGGGGGCCACGGGCAAGGAGACGGTTTAGCGGATCCCGGGCGGCAAGATCATTGGTTACATGGGAGTTTTGCTTGTATGTTTCGGAGGTAACCAAAAGCTTGATAAACTCCTTGGTATCCCACTTCATGCGGATGATTTCCGTAGCCAACCAATCAAGCAACTTGGGGTGGGAAGGCAGTTCCCCTTGAGCTCCAAATTCTTCGCTGGTCGCAACCAGACCAATCCCAAATAGCTTTTCCCAAAATCGGTTGGCCGTAACCCGACTGGTCAGGGGGTTTTCATCCTGCATGAGCCACTTGGCTAAATCCAAGCGGTTTGGCTTATCGACTCCGTCGAGCGGGGGAGCCAAAGCCGAGGGGAACCCGGCATGAACGGTTGGCCCTTTGCTTAGGTAAGAACCCCGGAGATGAACATAGCTTTCCCGGCGGTTTCCCTCCACCACTTCCTTCAACACGGGCACGGTCACCGCAGGCTTTATTTTATTTTCTTGTACCCGAAGGGAGGCAATTTGATCCCGGATGCGCTGGGTGGCGGGTCCAAATTTCACAAAATGCTCAACCAACCGGTTGCTCTCCGTGGTAGACCTTTTTTCCTTCGGGATATGAAGAATGGCCAGGATGGCATCCGGGAGAGCCGACCCGGGATTGGGTGAATCTGTAACTGAAACACGAAACTTACCGATAGAATGATGAGGGTAATTTTGCACAAGACGAATATTTAGCTCACCTCCGGGAAGGGGTTCTTTGAGTTCAAAGACCGCATGGTGGTTACGCCCCTGTCCACCCGCAATAGCCCAGCCAGATTCACTTCCCGAATCTCCATCAATCGCTTCATCCACCGTAAAATTGTTTTGCTGGTAGCTGGCACTTGCCCGGACAAAACGGGCAGTGGTTGCCCCGTCCAAAGATTCAACCAATTCAAGCTGGGGAGCTTTTTCATAGGTCTTTTCCCACAGAATGACTCTTTCATTATCCAAGACCTGTAAACGGAACCCATCGAGGCGCGCTTGCAATCGATTGTCCGTACGGTTCCAGATGGCCAGACGAGTAAGGTCATGCTCTTTACCGAGATCAATTTCCAGCCAAGGTTCTTCATCTCCATTGGCTGTATGAGTAACACTCTTGGATTTATGGTAATCCCCATCGGTATTTCCATCGATGGCCAGTTTTGCATCTCCGCCATAATCAGTGGAACTCTGGGACGCTTTTCCTAAAAGGGCCACATTCTCATCTCCCACAAATGCCTGAACTTCAGCGACATGGATAAACTTATGCTTCCCTGGTAATTCCAACCGGACATATCGTCCGCTTTTGGTATTCGCTGACTTCCCTTCCCTACCGAAGGAATTTAAAACAATCTCATTGAGCACAAGGTTGTGTATGCGACTTGGGCCATTGTGTGGGAGGCGCTCATCGCTTAGAAGATCGACTCGCAAGGCGGTGATTTGATTGAGGGTAGAAGCAGCCGACAACTCATAATCTTCGACCTCTGCCTTCTTCCCTGAGGCAAAGATCGAGCCATCGGAAGATATATTTAGATCGGCTCCTGAGCTGGCAACAACCTGGCTGGGAACCAAGGTGGACCACTTCGTTTTTCGGAGTTCCTCCTCCCACTTGGCCAGCTCTGCAAGCATCTTTGGATTGCTTCCTGGGTTCTTCAGCGAATTTTCGAGGTCTTCAATTTGCTGGCTCAAGCGGGTTCTCGTCTTTTTCTGATCATCCGAGAAAATCGAGTACACGGGACGCTCATCCCTCTTGTCGGAATCCTGTGTCTGGTTGAGAATATCAAAGACCTGAAAGTACTCCTCATGGGTAATGGGGTCGTATTTGTGAGTATGGCACTGGGCACAGGCCATGGTGGTTCCCATCCAGGTGGCAAAGGTGGTGTTTACCCGGTCTACCACGGCAACATTGCGAAACTCCTCGTCGTTGGTTCCTCCCTCGTTGTTGGTCTGGGTATTCCGGTGAAAGGCCGTGGCAATGTACTGGTCCTCCGTTGGGTTGGGCAAAAGATCGCCTGCCAACTGATCAATGGTGAATTGGTCGAAGGGCACATTTTCATTGAGCGCACGGATCACATAATCCCGGTACGCCCAGATAGTACGGGGCACATCATCGGCATATCCTGCGGAGTCTGCATAGCGGGCAAGATCGAGCCACATTCTTGCCCAGTGTTCTCCGTAAGTGGAACGGGAGAGCAAATCATCCACCACCTTCTCATAAGCCTGTGGGGAGGAGTCCTGAAGAAATGCATCCACTTCTGCCGGAGTGGGTGGCAACCCAATGAGATCGAGAAAGATCCTACGGATCAGGG